>JAILBH010000043.1 GCA_024681195.1 Treponema sp. | reverse complement strand
TGCGACCCTCTTTACAGCGGAAACCAGAAGCCTGTACGACTGAGTGAAATAAAAAGAAAATGGAACGGCGATGAATTTGAAGAAAGACCTTTGCTCAGCAGGCTGGCCCTTCATGCCTACAAAATTGAGTTTACTCATCCCGTAACAAACGAAAAAGTCAGTTTTACGGCTCCCTACCCTAAAGACATGGAAGCTACAAGGAATCAGCTTGCAAAGATTTTTGGAGTTGATCCATTTACTTATTCTGTAGAATGAAAAAAATATCTGCCCTGATTATTTTGTTTTTTCTCGCTGCTTCAGTTTTTTCGGCCCAGCTAAAGGGGTCTGTAAAAACCGGATTTATGGGCGCAGATATAAAAGAAATATTATGGAATAAAAAAGGCAGCGATGCTCAGATTACCAGCCTTTTGGACTGGCAAACCTTTTATGCTCCTTCTGCCAGTGCCGACATAGAATTCCATTTTTTAAACTACTTTTTTACAGGGGTTCAGGGCTTTTATACCTCTCCATTTAAAACCGGAATTATGAAAGACTCTGACTACATGAATATTTTTACAAACGGATCTAAAGAGCGTACTCATTATTCCAGGCATGACAACAAGTTAAATAATTACTACGGAGCAAGAGCTTATTTGGGCGGTGGATTTTATCCTATGGATCAGCTGGAGCTAAGAGCCTTTCTTTCTTACAAATATACTTATTACAGCTTTACTGCCTGGGACGGCTATAAACAATATGGAAATGATCCAAAAACTCCTATGGAAGGAAAAATCATAAGCTTTGAAGCAGAAAAATATTATCTTGGACTGGGACTTGGTGCACAATATCTTGCAAATGAAAAACTAAGCCTGGCCCTTAAACTCAATATTCTGCCTGCAATTTCATGCAAGGCCCTTGATACCCATTACAGACGAAGCAGTCCCTACACCTATTTTGACCTTAAAAATGAACTTGCTTTTGATTCCTCACTTTTGCTAGAATATAAAATAAGAAAAAACCTTGCATTCAGCGGCTCTTTTGATCTCTTTATTTCTTCTGTAAAAAACGGCACGCTTTTGCAAAGTAAAGAAAAAGATACCTGGCTCAAAGCCTCGAATCCTGGCGGCATCAAAGAATGCAGCTGGAACTTTCTTTTAGGATTGACTTTTATTTATGAAAAATAAAAAGACATTCTCAAAAATTCTAATTTTTCTCATTACATCAATCTGCGTTTTTGCAGAAGTCAAGTTAACAGAATTTTCCTTTGCACCGGAAGTTGGATTTTTAAATGGCAAAATAGTTGAAAATGTGTGGTATGTTCAAACTTCAATCACAAACAATACAATGACCTTTAGGCCTACAACAAGAATGAGCCGTCTGGACTGGCAGCCGGAAAATGCATTTTTCTTTGGTACTGCCACAGAGCTTTCTTTTAATGATAAATATAAATTTTCCTTTTCTTTTAAAAATGCAATTACCGGTGATTCTGGAATTATGGAAGATTATGACTGGCTGAATCCAATCTTCTGGCCAAATGATCCCGAAGATGAAACAACAAACTATTCCATACATACTAATCATTTAAAAAACTTCACTCTTGTTCAATTTTCCTTAGGTCGAATTTTCAACTTGAATAAAAATAAATCAATTATTATTACACCTCATTTTGGTATGCAAGTTAATACTTTTGATTTTACAGGTCTTGATGGATGGTCTACTTACAAAAAAAATAAATGGCAAAAAAATTATTTTACAAATAAAGTTATTTCCTATTCTCAAAATTTTATAGCTCCTCTTTTAGGTTTGACAGCAAATTTCCATTTTTTAAAATATTTTGAAGCGAATATTGATTTATCAACTTTATACGTATATGAAATTGATTGCATGGACATACATTACCTTAGAAAAAATACATACAACGACAGAATTGAAAATGCCTGGAAGTTCAACGCAGAGCTTGGATTATTTTATAAACTGAATAAAAATAACAGATTTGGTTTTAGAGGAACAATAAGTTATATTCCTGATTCCTATGGTTTTACTTATCCTTCTACCGAAGCGACTAAGCCCGATACAACTACTATAGGAGGCACCAGCCGTCTCTTATGGACCTACAGCTTTGTTTATAAAATCATATTCTAATTCTAACGCTGGTTATTCTCCGCTGCACAACATCTTCTACAGTAAACAAAACTTTATTTTTTACAAGAACCATTCCTGCAGATGGTAAATATCCAAACTGTTCCAAAACCCATCCACCAAGAGTGTTCATTTCTTCAGATTGAAGATTAAGATGAAGAATTGAATTAACTTCTTCAAGTTTAAGGTCGCCCGGAACTACAAAAATGTTAGCGCTAACTAACTGGATTTTTTCTTCGGCTGGAATATTGTCAGAAGAATTTTCATCTGTCATGCGGCCAAATACTACACGGATTATATCTTCTATTGTAACAATGCCGGCTGTCTGTCCCTGCTCGTTCAAAACTACGGCAAACTTATTTTCATCTTCACGCAGCTTCTGGAGTAACTCAAGAGCACTGAAGGTTCCCGGTACAAAAAGCACATCATCCATAACCCGCGAAGCAAAACCTTCTCCCTTGTCAAAATCATCATTACCGTAAAGTACTTTTTTATAATGAATGATTCCCACAACATTTTCCCTCTGATCTCTATAAACTGTCATGGTAGAAAATCCGGAGTCCAGAAATTCCTGAACAACCTGGTCATAAGTAGCCTGGGTGCTTACCATGCTTACAAAAGAACGGTGTTTCATAATATCTGTTGCAGACAAATCATTAAACTTGATTATTTTATTAAGCATGCGGCTTTCATTATGCTCAATAGTTCCTTCTTTTTCTCCAACGTCAATCAGAGTTTTAAGTTC
>JAILBH010000013.1 GCA_024681195.1 Treponema sp. | reverse complement strand
GCACAGTACAACCGCAATTGTTGGTCCAAGTGGCGGCGGAAAGACAACCCTCTGTCATCTTCTTGCCCGCTTCTGGGATGTAGATAAAGGTAATGTAACTCTCGAAGGCATTGATGTCCGTGACTACAGCATGGATAACCTTATGAAAAACTTCAGCTTTGTTTTCCAGAATGTTTATCTTTTCCATGACACAATTGCAAACAATATCCGCTTTGGTCAGCCAGACGCCCCGATGGAAAAGGTTATTGCCGCTGCAAAAAAAGCCTGCTGCCACGACTTTATCAGCGCCCTTCCGGATGGCTACGATACAGTAATTGGCGAAGCTGGAGGCAGCCTTTCCGGTGGAGAACGCCAGCGTATTTCCATTGCCCGTGCCATTATGAAGGATTCACCAATCATCATTCTGGACGAAGCTACAGCCAATGTAGACCCAGAAAACGAGCGTGACCTCATGCAGGCAATTAAAGAGCTCACTCAGGAAAAGACAGTAATTATGATTGCCCACCGCCTTAAGACAGTTCGCAATGCAGACAATATTGTTGTAATAGACAAAGGCCGCATAGCAGAGCAGGGTAAGCATGACGACTTAGTTAAACTTGGTGGAATCTACGCCCGCTTTATTGACTCTCGTAAAGAAGCCGTAAGCTGGAAGCTGTAATTTTTAAAAATGGATTAAAAATCTTTGTGCCATTGACTATCTGGCTGTTATTCATATCTTCGGAATAAAGAAGAATGCAGCCGGTGTCACTGGCGGTTGAAAGAATGAGAGAGTCCCAGAAGGTTACACAGTTTGACTGCTGCCCATCATGTGGAGCATGCCAAAACGGGTGTATTCTTCGATATTCTGAATGTACTGAAAGGCAGCTTTTTTGGACATTTTGTGGGTAATAATTTCGACAAAGGCATTTATAACTGTTGATGCAATAAAGTGAATGGTCATTTTGTCTATTTTTTTTGTTGAAATTTTATTTTTGTACATCCAGTTAAAGGTTTGTTCACAGTTTTTTGTGTAAAGTTCACAGATTTCTTCCTGAAAATGTTCATGCGTACTGCCGGAAGCTTTTGTCAAAAGTAAAGTGAAAATATCAAAATTATCATAAATATAATTTAGAAAGTTATTTGTCTCTTTGCTTTCTACGTCAAAGTGCTCTTGAGAAAGGGGATTTCCAAAATCAAGATGATGGGCCGAGTCTGCAAGGGAGACAGTTTGGATTGTTGTCTCTATGGCTGGATCTACCAGTGCACAGAAAAAATCATCTTTATCTTTAAAATGACGGTACATAGCCCCTGTTGTAACACCTGCATTGGCCGCAATGGTGCGCAGGGAAGCCCCCATAAAGCCTTTTTCAAGGAATTCTTTTTTTGCACTTTCGATAAGTTTACTTTTTGTTTCTGCTGCTGATTCGCTCATGAATAAAAGATAACATTGTTATCAAAAATTGTCAAATTCGCTGAATTTCTATTGACAAGATAACACTGTTATCATTATGATAACAGTGTTATCAATAAGGTTAGTAATAACTAACAAAGGAGACATCATGCAAGTCAAAAAAATCAACGACTGGTTCGAAAAATTCGGTCGTTTTGAAGTAAAACACCGCTGGGGCTTTATTATAGGACTGGCAATTATAACAATTGTCTGCAGCCTTGGCCTTACACGCCTTAAACTGGACAACGGAGAAGAAGACTGGTTTGACGACTGGGAAACTACAAAAGTAAACCAGGACCATTTTGAAAGTATTTTTGGTTCAACCGACAGCCTTCTGGCACATATCAAAGCCGATGACGTATTTGATCCGGAAGTTCTAAATATGATAGACCAGCTTGGAGACGAGCTTTTGAACAAGGTTCCTTATGCAGGAAGCATAACATCTCTTATGGAACTTTCTCTTCCAATTGGAACAGATGATGGTTTTGAAGTAACAAGTCCTTTTGAAGATGGTGTTCCAACAGACCCGCAGGAACTGGCAGAAAAGAAAGCCTTTATCTTAAGCCGCGAGTCTTTGCTCAACAATCTTGTTAGTGCCGACTGTACCGAAACCTGGCTCATCGTAAACCTTGAACAATATTCCGAAAGTCTTGATGAAGCAATGAATAAAATTGCTCCACCAGCTATGGAAATCTTTAATAGTCCAAAATACAAATCAGATAAATGGGAAATCCGTCCGGCCGGACTTTCGTATACAGAATACGAAGAAGAAAAATCTATCGTAAGTCAGTGTATAAGCAGAATCGCTTTGGGTTTTGTAGTAATGCTCATTTT
>JAILBH010000011.1 GCA_024681195.1 Treponema sp. | reverse complement strand
GAACAAGAAGCAGTTCTCTTTTGCCTTAAGAGGTGTTGCAAGACCTGCGTCTACACACTTTTTCATAAGGCGATCGTATTCAGCTGTAGAACCATCTACAACTACAACATTGTCTGGTTCACACATCTTAACACATTCTTCAACCCATGCTTTAATTCCAGCATGTTTAATGTCAGAAACGTTCATTAAAAACTCCTTTATATGTTAGCCTCTTCTAACAGACAAAGCCGCCGAAAAGACCCAAAATATACCTATTATAAATATAATGATTTTTGAGATATAATTCAAGATTTGGGAATGGGATTATGCAGGCAAAGGAATTATAAATAAGTTTATTTAAATTGGCCACCGTTTTGCGACCGGGAGCCAATTTGTATACATTTATTTTCCCTTTTCCGCTATATCTTCTTGAGTTTGAACTGGTGCATCAAGAATCCTTTTCAAAGGTTTACTGATAATACTTATTACCGGCCCAAGCATTAATGACATTATAATTGAACCTATTGCCGAGCCCTGGATGCCTTCGGGGTTCAATTTTCCGGCAATTACACCAATGAGGACAGCGGCTAAATCAAACAGAATTCTTATAACAAAAAACGGGATTTTTGGAATCCAGTCGCTGATGATTTGCGGCATGGCGTCATAAGGGGCAACTCCCATCTGGGCGTTTATGTAGATTGAAGCGACAATTACAAAAAGCAGCAGGGTTATTGCAAAAATGAGGATGCGGATTGGCGTGCTGCTATCGTAAATAAAGGCTGCAAAACCAGTGTTGCGCCAGATCCAGCGGCAAAGATCAACTACATAACCAATAAGAATCATATTGGCAAGAGTTCCAAAACCAATCATCTGGGCTCCAAAAACAAAAGTAAAAATAAGCATGAGCCCATAAACAAGAACTTCTGTATTTCCAAGCCCCCAGCCAAGTGCACTGGCAATATTAAGATTCATAAAACTTGCAGGGTCAGTTCCCCATCCAATTTCCACAAGGACAGAAACAAAAACACCCATCAGAATAACTGCCGGCAACATAAACGCAAGGCGTTTAGCAAAATTTGGCACTATAAATTGTTTGAATGTGAATTTCATAAGGTAAATTATAATATAAATTCAAAAGAAGTTCTTGCTCTCCCGTGGAAAAATGCCCGCCGCCAACGGGGATGATGTTGTCGACGGTCATTTTCCACTCCGAGCAAGACCTTAAATTGTTTTTTATATTAATACACATTATACTTTACCTTATGAAAACACTTTTTAACGATGGCTGGAAATTTTACGAAATGCCTTTGGAAGGCGAAATGTTTAACGACGGAAAACCTGTGGTTTTTACTCCTGATCAGTTTTTGGATAAGGCTGGCGGCCTTGAATATAATGCTGTAGAAATTCCTCATGACTGGCAGATTTACCATGTAAAGGAGCTTTATAAAAACAGTGTTGGTTTTTATAAAAAGACTTTTGAATTGACGGCAGAGCAGGTGCAGAACCGTTATAATGCCATTCGTTTTGAAGGTGTTTACATGAACAGCGCCGTATGGGTAAACGGTAAAAAAGCCGGTGAATGGAAGTACGGATACGCTACGTTTGAATTTGATATTTCAGACCTGGTAAAGGCCGGCACTAACGAAATTCTTGTGCTTGCGGTTTATCAAAACTGTAATACAAGATGGTATTCCGGTGCAGGTATTTTTCGTGATGTAACTTACATTAATTCGCCTGCTGTTCATCTTGTTACAGATGGAGTTTATTTTACAGCAGTACCTGTTGATGAAGCAAAACTGGACGGGGAGTGGAAAATTAAAATTTCTACAGAGGTAGACTGCAGGGGTAAGGCCGAGCCTCATTCTATAAAGCATGTGCTTACTGCTTTGGATGGCACCTGCTATGCAGAATTTTCCGGAGATGGAGAATTTACAGTAAAGACTCCAGCACTCTGGGATATTAATAATCCTGTTTTTTATATTTTGACTACCCGCCTTTTTGATTCAGACGGAACTCTTTTGGATGAACTATGCCAGCACTGCGGTTTTAAACATGCGGTGTTTACAAAGGACCAGGGCTTTTTCTTAAACGGACGGCATGTAAAAATAAACGGAGTTTGCCAGCATCACGACCTTGGTGCGCTTGGAGCTGCATTTGACGTAAACGCTTTGCGAAGGCAGTTTAAGCTGCTCAAAGAGATGGGCGTAAATTCGGTGCGCTGTTCGCATAATCCGCCGCCGTCGGCCTGGATGGATGTTTGTGACCAGATGGGACTTATGGTTGATGATGAAGCCTTTGATATGTGGGAAAAACCAAAAACTCCTTTTGATTACGGCAACTATTTTAATGACTGGTGCGAGCGTGATGCAGCCGCCTGGGTTCGCCGTGACAGAAATCATCCAAGCCTTATCATGTGGTCAATCGGAAACGAAATTTATGATACTCATGTTGGAAACGGGTATGAAATTACAAAACGCCTTTATGCCTGTGTTGTAAAAAATGATCCTAACCGCAACGCTCCAATTACAATTGCTTCAAATTATATGATGACTGAAGGGGCTCAAAAATGTGCTACCTTAATAGATACAGTTGGTTATAACTATCTTGAACGACTGTACAACGAGCATCACAAAAAATATCCTGAATGGAAAATCTATGGTTCCGAAACAGCTTCTACCGTTCAAAGCCGCGGAATCTATCACTTTCCGGAATCGCTAAAGCTGGTTACTTTTAGCGATGGTCAGTGTTCAGTTCTAGGAAACTGTACTGTTCCGTGGGGTGCAGCAGATACACAAACTGTAATTGCCAATGACCGGGATTGTCCGTTCAGCGCTGGTCAGTATATCTGGACCGGCTGGGATTATATTGGAGAACCAACTCCGTATCATACAAAGTCTTCTTTCTTTGGCCAGATTGATACAGCAGGGTTCCCAAAAGATACTTTTTATCTTTATAAATCTGAATGGGCTGGAAAAGCAGCAGCTCCTTTTGTTCATCTTCTTCCTTACTGGGATTGGAACGAAGGTCAGCTTATTGATGTTAAGGCTTATACAAATGCAGACAGCATAGAACTTTTCTTTAATGGCAAGTCTCTCGGCCGCCAGGAAATTAATCATAAAAATGGATTGCGTCCTTTTGGTTACTGGCCTGTTGAATATCACAAAGGAGAGCTCCGCGCAGTTGCTTATGATTCCAATGGAAAGATTATTGCAGAGGATGTAAAACGTTCGTTTGAAGATCCTGCTTCGATTATTTTAAAGCCGGAAGATAATGGCAGTACAACACTCCATTTTATTCAGATTATGACAGCCGACAAAAACGGCACTCTTGTAGAAAACGCCCGTAATTATATAACAGTTAAAGTAAGCGGAGACGCCCAGCTTGTTGGAATGGATAACGGAGATTCCACAGATTATGATGAATATAAACCAAAGGATGGCTGTACCCATACGCGAAGGCTTTTTTCTAACCGGTTGATTGCTATAGTCCGTTCCAAAGGCGAGGGGACCTGTTTTAGTATAACGGCCGCAAGCAAGGATCTGCCGAATGTTTCTGTTAAGTTTGATGGAACTAACTGGAGCCAGATAAATGCAGACAATAGTTTACTGCCTGCAAATAGTTTTGTGCCGTCCCGAAAGATCGAGGTAACTGCAGCTGGCAGTACAAAGTTAGATGCAACTAACAAAAAGGTTCGTGTTACAGCCCGCGTTCTGCCAGAAAATGCAACTCTTAAAGAAATTAACTGGAATCCGGTTTTAAAGGAATGTGTTTTAAGTGACAACATTCAGGTTTGCAACAAAACAGGCGAAGGAACCGGAACAGAAACTGCAATTATTTGTGCAGCAGGTGACGGAGAATGTATTCTTCGCTGTACAGCACACAACAACACAAGTTATGACGAAGTTTTGAGCGATCTTCCGTTTACAGTCAGCGGAATTGGTAACCACAAGGTGGATCCGTATAATCTTGTAGAAGCCTGTCGTCTATCTGACTGGGACAAATCCAATAATAAGCCAAAACCTGAGCTTTCTTTAGAAAGCGGCATTTCTACAAACAAAATCGGCACCACCTGGATCAGCTTCGAAAAACTGGATTTTGGCACCGACGGCTCAGACACAGTACACCTGCCAATCTTTAGTCACGGTACCGAGCTTCCCGTAGAAGTATGGGATGGAGCCCCTGGCACAGCCAAAGCTCAATGCCTTGGCAAATTCACCTATAAGCATGAATCAATTTACAACGTGTATTCCGAAAATGTCTTTACTCTAAACCGTCGTCTTTTTGGAGTACACACAATCAGTTTTGTGCTTTCCGGCGGAATCTACTTCCACGGTTTTTATTTTGAAAGGTCAGCAAAAGCCTTTGCCTGTCTTAGAGCCCTTGATGCAAACCTCATAACCGGCGACACCTTTACAAAGACAGACCAGGTTGTAGAAGGAATTGGTAACAACGTAATTCTTGATTTTACCGATATGGATTTTGGAAGTGACGGAACACAAAGCCTTACAATCTGCGGAAAATCAAATTCCGAAAACAATACAATCCACGTAAAGTTTTTTGCACCTGATGGCACAAGTTCAACTCAGGTAATAGAATTTGAACACACCAGTTCTTATGAAGAAAAAACATTCCCGCTCAATAAAATAAAAGGCCCGGCAAAAATAAGCTTTGTATTTTTACCAGGCTCCAATTTTGATTTTAAGTGGTTTAAGTTTAATTCTGCTAAGGCTTAATTACCAGACTGCTTTTTCACCGGTTGCTTTTTCTCCAAGCCAGCTTGCCCAGTATTCAATAAAGCATTTGGTATAGAGCAGGTCTTTGTATTTTTTTGTTCCTTTGAGAATTGGGTACAAGATGCTTCCCCATCCAAGAGAAATTACTCCAACAATTGCGTACAAAGGTCCCATAATCAAAGACTGAACTGTGTGACCATATTCGTGTACGCGTGCCCCTGTAAAATAGTCTCCCTCATTATCAGGTACAAAAATAAAAGGTCCAAGACTAAGTCCGGCATAACGGTTTTTCCACTTTGTTTCGATTGCACATCGGTAAATGCGGTGAGGTCTTGCAATATGAATGAGGAAGAATAAAAATCCTATGATTGTCTGTCCCAGTCCCCAGGTAAACTGAACAAAAAGATAAAGAAAGCGTGTAAGCTTTGAAGGCTCGTCTGCTTTTACAAACTGTTCTTCCTGTGAACGGGCTTCTGCACAATGTGCAAGGTGAATGCCAATATGGCCTATTCCCAAAAGCACCACAGCAACAATCATAATCAGATTTTTTCCGTAAAAACCAAGAAGTAAAAAAGCTGCTACAGGAAGCGATGCTCCAGCCAGAGGAACTCCGCAAAAACAGGAGTACTGATCTTTAAGAGTACGCGCACTTCTAAAATATCTGATCCAGTAAAGCTCATACAAAATCATGAGCACAAAAGAAGCGCAAAGCCAGAGTGTCCAAAGCTCCCACGCCCGCAGATTAAAATCAGCAAAAATAACAGCTGCTGTCGTTACAAGAATTTCTCCCGCCCTTTCAAAAAACAGCAGAACCTTGCTTTCATTTTTTACATATTTGTCATAATCCACCGGCTTCTTTTTAGCCCAGATAAGATTTGGAATCATGAGCATGACAATATAAGCCAGCCCCACATAAGAAAAACCAAAATGCATTTTAAGCTCCCTTTCTTAAATAGTTTTGCATTTATTATAGAATAGTTTTACGATTGTTACTATGGTCAAAACTGCCGATAATTTAAATATGAAGAGATTTGATTTTTTATTAGTATTACTCGTACTTTGTGGCACAGGCACCTTGTTTGCTTCGGTTTATAAAACTGGAGTAACCGCCTCCTATTATGCCGAAGATTTTCATGGAAAAAAGACTTCCAACGGCGAGCGTTTTAATATGAATGCACTTACCTGTGCCCACAAGTCGCTCCCCTTTAATACAATTTTAAAAGTAACAAATCTTGCAAACGGCAAAACCGTAGATGTCCGCGTAAACGACAGAGGCCCGTTTGTTGCAAGCCGCGAAATTGATCTTTCTAAAGCAGCTGCGCTAAAGCTTGGTATGATTGGGACCGGTACCGCAAAGGTAAAGCTTGAAATTGTAAAGCAGGGACCAAATACAAAGCTCAGTCAGCAGACAGCAGCTTCGGCTACAAAAATAATGAAAAAGCTTTACGGGGATTCGGCCACCACAGAAAATACCGCTTCTGCACAGAAAAAGCTTCCTGATGGAACTTACTGGGATATACAGATCGGGGCTTTCAAATCAAAAGATAATGCCAAAGCCCGCGCAAAAGAACTTTCTAAAGCCGGCTTTAAAGATATTGTTCTTCAAAACTATGGAGAAATAGTTCGTGTTGCAATAAAGAACGTGCCTGCCAAAAAGGTTTCGGAAGTTCAAAACCAGCTTGCTTCCAAAGGCTTTACTGAAACAACATTGCGTCAAAGAAAATAACTATGATATAATAAACCTATGACAAACAATGAGCTGTACAGTTTAATCTATTCAAAATATGGCATTGTGACTCGTGCACGAGGCTGTTTTCTCTATACCAAAAAAGGAGCGCGTCTTACCGATCTTTATCAGGAAAATGGAAGGGCAATTCTTGGCTGGGATGGAAAAAATGCTTTTACGTTCTTTAAAAACGTGCTTAATAAAGGATTAACCGGTGGTTTTATCTGCGAAGAGCATTCCCGGCTGCAAAAGGCTGTAGGAGAGCTTTTGGCTTCTGATCGTAAAGTAGCTTTTTTTAGTACAAAGGCTGCAGCTCTTAAGGCAGGTCTTGCAGTCTCTGCAACGAATACCTGTGTTTACAAACCATGGAATCCCGCAGATACAGACTGGTCCAAAGCCGATTGCGTTGTCATTGTTCCACCACTTCCCTGGACCGACAGTATTTTTTTGCTGGCTGTAAAAAAAGAGCTTGCTCCGGCTGCCTTTGAACTTTCCATTTCCGTTCCTTTTGCAATGCAGGCTGGAATTACCAGAGCATTCTACAATCTTATTCAGGCAATAGGGGAGCGTACCGAAAAGGACTGGTTTATTTATGACCCGGTTCTTACAAGATACTGGGAACGCAAAGGTCCTTATTTATTCCCTAAAATTTCCGAAAATATATATGATGAATTTGTAAGGCATTGTGCAGAGCTTGGAATTGTAATCAATCCATCCTGCAACGAGCCTTCAATCATACCATTTGGTGCAGATGCGGGAGTTTTTACAAAATTAAAAAATTCCCCATTTAAAGGAGACTTATGAACCCTCAGATCCTTCTGTTTATAATAAAGCTTGTGCTTGGTGGAATTGCTGCATTCCTTGCAATTTTTGTAATGTCTAAAACCCGCGATGCTTCATGGATGTTTTTAGTAGCTGGCTTTTTGTTTTCATACGCTTCAATCGTAATTGATTTAATGGCAGAGCTTGGAATTATTTCTGTAGATGCAGTTCTGGTTTTTGGCATGCCGCTTATTTCTTTGCTTTCTGCAATTATTCCAAGCGTGATGTTCATAACAGCTTTTATTATAAAGCTTGCAAAAAAACGATAGGAAATCTGCATGACAGAACTGGACGAATACTGGAATAAATTTATAACAGAAAAAAATCTTCCTTCAGAAACCCGCTGTTCAGGAGACCTTTTTTTTGAAGCAAAAGGTTTTGTGCGTGACGAACTTACTACTCTGGTTGTAACAGGTCGCAAAACTGCTTTTTTTTCGAGCTATGCAACCTTTGCAATTGATCAGGAGCCGCTGCCTGTTTCTGGAGAGCTTTATATAGTTGTAGATAGAGCTTCAAAACCTGCCTGCGTAATTGAACTTGATGCTGTAGAAGTGCTTCCATTAAATGAAGTAACCTGGGATATGGCCGCAAAAGAAGGCGAAGATGAAAATCTTGAAGAGTGGAAGCAGAAAAAGCAGGAACTTTTGGAAGATGAAGGCGCTGTGCTTGGCTTTGAATTTACGCCGGATATTAAAGTAGTATATCAATCCTTTAAGGTGATATATAAATAACAGGAGGAGACTAATTATGGGAAAAGCTTCTAATTTTTCTTTAGGAAGACTTTTGCTTCAGATTGCAATTGGAGCAATGTTTACAGTTGCAGGAATCTGGGCACTTCAGGGTGGCGGAGACGCTGGTGTTGCTGCTATCAGAAGACTTATTGACGCAAAAAATGTTGAATCAATTTTGTGCATTGTATTTGGAGTAATCGAACTGATTGCAGGTGTATTCCTCATTCTTTCGATTTTTATTGGCGATAAGTTTGGTTCATTTGGAAAAATCCTTATGATTATTATTATGGTTGTATGGATTATTGCAATTGTTTTAATTGATTTCCTTGGTGACGGAAGCCTTCTTAATCATGGTTCACGCTGGAACTTTTTGAGCTGGCTTTATAACTTTGCTTATCATCTTATTGTTCTTGGTGCTATTGTAGTATTGCAGAACTAAGATAACTGCTGTTCCCGGAGGTATAAGATGAAAAAGACATTGGTTTTGATTCTTGCAGCGGCTTTATTCTGTACAAGGCTTTTTGCAAGTGATGACAGTTTTTTTACACCGGAAGTATCTTTGGGAACAGGAATTTCTATTTACAGTGAGGCTGCCGATTCCCTGCGTAAACAGATTCTTAATGCAGATGATTATAAAAGAATTGTTGCCGGACTCACCTTGGACACCAACATAAACCTTACAGAAATGATTAAAGTGCTTGTGGGTGCCGAAGCCTTTTCCGATTTTTTGTGGAAAAAAGACGGATATTACCATTCAATTGATTATGCCTTTTTTACTGGAATTAAGGTTTTTCCAAATGTAAGAGGCCTGAACTTTTCCATTGCCTATACTCTTGGAAATCGCAGTGACTTTTTTAATAAAAAGAATGCAACAAAATCCTGGGGTAACGGCTTTAGATTTTCTATTCAATATGATTTTATGCAGGATAGAAATTATAAGGCAAGACCTTTTGTAGGAACTTATTACCGCTGTGTACCGCGCGGTAACTACAATACAGATCATATTCTGTGTCTTTACGGCGGAATCCGCTTCTAAAAAAAAGAGCTGTCCGAACTTAATCAGACAGCTCATCCTCCTAATTATAACAAGATTATCGGGCGTACTCGATAATGCGTGTTTCTCGAATCATTGTAAGGCGAATGCGTCCAGGATAGCGCAAATCTGTTTCGATTTGTTTTGCTATGCTGCGTGCAAGCTCCTTAACCTCTCCATCAGGTACTTTTTCGTTATTAACAAGAATGCGAAGTTCTCGTCCAGCCTGAATGGCGTAGGCTTTTTCTACTCCGGTAAATCCTTCGGCAATTGCTTCCAGGTTTTCGAGTCGCTTTACGTAATTGTCGATTGTTTCGCGGCGTGCACCAGGGCGTGAAGCAGAAATTGCATCTGCAATCTGAACTATTATTGCTTCTATGCTTGTTGGTTCAACGTCGTTATGGTGAGCGGCAATTGCGTTAATAACAGCGGCATTTTCACCCATTTTGCGTGCAATCTCTGCACCAACTTCTGCGTGGTTCTGATCGCTGTCATTTTCGGCACCCTTACCAATATCATGAAGGATAGCGGCGCGTTTAGCCAGTTCTCTGTCTGCTCCAATTTCTGCTGCAATCATGCTTGCTGCCATTGCAACTTCTTTAGAGTGTGTAAGCACATTCTGACCATAGCTTGTACGGAAGTAAAGGCGACCAAGAGCTCTGATTCCTTCTGTATTCATATTATGAATTCCAAGGTCAAAGAGAGCCTTTTCTCCTTCTTCATAAATCTTGTTCTGAACTTCGTGAGTAACCTTCTGTACAATTTCTTCAATACGGGCCGGATGAATACGTCCATCAGAAATAAGGCGCTCAAGAGATTCCTTGGCAATTTCCTTACGTACAGGGTCAAAACAAGAAATTACAACAGCTTCTGGTGTATCATCAATGATGATATCAACACCTGTAAGTGTTTCCAATGTGCGGATATTGCGTCCTTCGCGACCAATAATACGGCCCTTCATTTCATCACTAGGCAATGATACAGTTGTAACTGTAATATCGCTTGTGGTTTCCGGCGCAATGCGTTGAATTGTTGTGATTAAGACGTCTTTTGCTTTTTTTTCGGCGGTAAGCTGGGCTTCCTGTTCAATCTTATTAATAAGAGCCTGGGCGTCGTGGCGAGCCTCATTTTCCAGATTCTTAATGATAAGATCTTTTGCCTCTTGAGCCGACAGTCCCGAAATCTTTTCTAACTCGGTTCTGTACATTTCTTCCTGCTTTGACAGGAACTCTTCCCTTTTTACCATTGCATTTTTTTGATCTGCAAGTTCTTTTTCACTTTTCTCAAATTGGGCTGCGCGTTCTTCAAGAAGTTCTTCCTTCTTGTTCAGACGGGCTTCGTAGCGTTGTACTTCGGCCCTGCGCTCCCGGTTTTCTCTTTCCTGCTGATTTCTTTCCCGAATGAGCTCATCTTTTGCATTTAACAAAATTTCTTTTTTCTGTGCTTCAGCTTCTCTGATTGCGTCCTGTTTTACACGTTCTGCCTTT
>JAILBH010000211.1 GCA_024681195.1 Treponema sp. | reverse complement strand
CATTCTGGCATTCAAGCTTGTCTATGCTGCTGCATACATTCATAAGGTCGCCAAGAGTTCCCTTAAAATAATTTGTTTCTGTAAGGCAGCTGATTGCAGCGGCTCCAACTTTTGCATAAGAACAGGCAGTTTGTCCAGCATCGAGGTCTGGAGAAATGTCGCCCTTACTTGGAGAAGCACGCTTTACTTCGAGGATAACTCCTTTTTGTGTAAGAAACTTATGAACAGGTCGCTGGCGTTCTTTTGGAATATCAAAACCAAAGTTTATGTCAAGCTGTTCAATATCCTGTTTTCGTTTCTCAACTATTCTTGTTAGAATATCACTCATAAAAAACTCCGGTTTTATGCCGCTAACTCTTCACTAACTTTCTGGATTTCCTGAAGTTTTGCAAGAGTCTTGCCACTGTCCAAAGCCTGGAGTGCCATGTCATAGCCTTCTTTTAAGGTCTTTGCTTTTCCGCTTAAATAGAGAAGGGAGCCTGCATTCAAACCGATTGCAGCACGAATTGTAGAACGACCCTTACCATTTAAAACATCAATTGCAAGTCGTGCGTTATCGGCACCACTTCCACCTTCAAGTTCATTTACATCTGCACTCATAATTCCAAACTTTGCCGGATCAATTACATAGCGGTATTCTTTTCCGTCTTCATTAATCTGGAAAACGTCTGTAGGCTCACAGGGAGAAATTTCGTCAAAACCATCGCGGCTGTGAATTACCATTACGCGTTTTGCTCCAAGTGCTTTTGCGGCTCTGGCATAATCGGGCATCAAATCTTTACTGTAAACACCAAGAACTTCATATTCTGCACCGGCGGGATTTAAGAGTGGACCAAGGACATTAAAGATTGTTTTAATTCCAAGGGCCTTTCTTACTGGAGCTGCAAAACGCATTGCAGAGTGATATACAGGTGCCATTAAAAATCCAAAGCCCGTTTTTGTAACAAGTTCTGCTGTTTTTTCCGGTTCAGCCATAATTTTAATTCCAAGGTTTTCAAAGAAATCGGCTGCACCACTTTTTGACGAAACGGCTCTGTTTCCGTGTTTTGCAACCGGCTGACCGCAGCTTGCAGCTACCAGGGCAGACAAAGAAGAAATATTAAAGCTTCCTTTTCCGTCACCACCGGTTCCTACAATTTCTGCAAGTCCGCTTGCTGTAATTGGAAGAGGAGTCTTTTTCTTTAATAAGGCTTCTGCACAACCGGCCATTTCTTCTGCTGTAGGAAGTCCTCGGGCAGACATAGCTGTAAGAATTGCGGCTGTTGCTTTTTCATCCATTGTGCCATCTGTAAGGTTTTCCATGAAGAAAGAAGCCTGCTCGCGGGTCAAAGGTTTTTTCTCGTCAATAATCTGGCGGAGGTAATCTGCAACAGGAAGGTTGTCGCGTCTGTAATTTAAGAAGGCTTTGAAGAGTTGTTCGCAGTATGAGCTTGCAATGCTTTCGGGGTGGAATTGAACTCCTTCAATAGGCATAGTTTTATGGCGGATTCCCATGATGTCTCCGTCTTTTGCGCGGGCCGTAATTTCAAAATCGCTGCTTAGAGTTGATTCATCAATTACAAGGGAATGATAGCGTGTGAATTTTGCAGTCTTTCCTATGGTGCGGAAAATGCCGCGTCCATCCAGATCAATGTCTTCTACAATTCCGTGCTTGATAAATTTTGCACCAACTATTTTTGCACCAAAGGCTTCGCCAATTGCCTGATGTCCAAGGCAGATTCCAAGAATAGGAATTTTTCCTGCAAAATATTTGATTGCTTCAATGCTTATTCCGGCACTTGACGGATTACCTGGTCCCGGTGAAACAATGAGTTTTGAAGGCTGCATTGCGGCAAGCTTTTCTACACTTGCCTCGTCGTTTCTTACAACCTTAATTTCTTCTTTTGTAGCACATTCAAGTGCCTGTACAACATTAAATGTAAAACTATCGTAGTTATCAATTACAAGTATCATTTTTCTTCTTCTCCTTATTTAGTTAATGTATCTATAAGTGCACCCAGCTTTTCGCAGGTTTCGGTAAACTCTCGTTCAGGTTCAGAATCATATACAATTCCGCCTCCTGCCTGAAGGTTCCAGACGTTTCCCTGCCTCAAGGCACATCGGATTGAAATACAAAAATCAAGGTCACCATTTGGCTGAATGTATCCTACTGCTCCTGCATAAAAACGGCGCTTTGTTTTTTCAAGCTTACTTAAGATTTGCATTGCACTGATTTTTGGAGCTCCGCTTACTGTTCCAGCCGGGAAGGAAGCGCGAAGAACTTGAATAGGTTTTACGCCCTTTTTTACAGTTCCTTCTGTTGTACTAACAAGATGAATTACATGGCTGAACAGTTCGCATTCCATATACTGAGAAACTTCAACGCTTCCTCTTTCACAAACACGTCCAAGATCATTGCGGGCAAGGTCTACAAGCATAAGATGTTCTGCCTGTTCCTTTGGATTATTGCGAAGTTCAATCTTGAGTTTTTCATCTTCGGCTTCTGATTTTCCACGGCGGGTTGTTCCCGCAATTGGATGAATAATAGCTTTACCATTGCGAACTCTAACAAGACTTTCCGGAGATGCACCTGTAAATTGAAAATCACCAAAATCAATATAAAAAAGATATGGGGAAGGATTTACTTTACGAAGCTTTCCATAAACGGCAAGAGCTTCTGCTTCACATTCAATCTGAACACGACGGCTTGGAACTGCCTGGATAAGGTCTCCTGCAATAATGTGCTTTTTAAGGGCTGTAACTTTTTGAATATATTCTGCCTTTGATTCTTCCTGGTCGGTAAGCATTTTATATTTGAAGGTCTGGTTTTCTTCTTCTACATATGAAAAGTCCATGTCGTTCATGCGCTTAAGGATTTTTTCCATAGTGGCTGGAAGGTCAATCTGGTGTTCATTGTAATTGAGTCCAAAAATATGAATCTTTTCTGTAAAGTGATCAAAGATGATATAGATGTGGCCTACAATAAAAAGACTTTCAGGAATATTTAGTTCATCCTTCTGTTCAAAAAAACTGATGTT
>JAILBH010000118.1 GCA_024681195.1 Treponema sp. | reverse complement strand
AGATGTATGCTGGTGGCGGAGCAGGTAGTCAATCAAAGCTCCATCCTGGCTCACGCTCTTTGTTCCTTCGCCATAAGAAACGCGTGCAGACTGAACAATTCTCTGGTCTCCTCCAAAATAATCAACAAGGCGAACAAAACCCTTGTCGAGGACCGGATACTCCTTGTCCAAAATTTCTTCTGCAGCTGGAACAACGCAATGTGCCATTTTTTTCTCCTGAGTAAGGCCGCTGGCGGCCGGTGATTAATCGGAAGGAGCCTGTCCTTCTTTATTAGTCTATAATAATGGAAAACGTCTTATGATTCAATGGCACTACTCAGTCGGAGTGTCTGTTGCAGCAGAGGTGCCGGCTTCTGCCTGAGCCTGCTGGTCCATTTTTTGGGTAATATCTGCTTCTTCACCTTTATCTGCAGTGCGCCGGGTTACTATGATTTCTACAACAATCATAATAAGGCCTATCATAAGACCGCCAAGTCCAACAACACGCACAAGATTGCGACCAAAGGATTCAATCGGAATAATTATAAGTAAAACTGCAATTGCTACGCAGATAAGAGCTTCAAAAATAAGCCGTCGTGCTTCTAAAGGAAAACTTGTTCTAAGCTTTGCAGAGGAATAAACGCTCAATCCCCCGTAAAGAATCAGGTAAACGGCCAGAACAAAGGAAATTATTTTCCAGATTGTTGCAACTGTTTTTACCAGCACAAAAGGACAAACAACAGCAATTAGTCCCACAACAAAGGTAACAATACCCTTTATGAGAATTGTCTTTTTAAAAGCCGCATCCTGGCTCTGCTTATAAACAACCAGAAGATTGTAAACCGAAAAAGCAACTGCCGCAGCTCCTACAAGAACAACAGCAGCCTTAATACATGCATCTGGAATTGCTACCATAATAATTCCAAGAATTGCGAGCACAGCTCCTAATACGATATTCTTTGTCTTCATATATATAAAGATAATACCAACCGTAGGGAATGTCAAACTTTTTATGACAAGGTTATTCCAGTACTTCCATAATTGTACCATGAGCTATTGTTTTGTCACCATCGCGGATAAAGAATTCTTCGCCTTCGTATATTGGCATTCCTTGATCAAGGTTTATTTCTACAAATTTATGAGCTCCAGGAAAAAGGTTCTCTCCCTCAAAAGACACTGTACCTGGTAACGCTGCTGTTTGTAGAGCAATCTGTATTGTTTGATTATTCGTGAGGGCTACAGGAGAGCCTCCGTCTTGTGGTAAAATCTTATATAGATATGCCTTGAATTTTTTATGATTCTGAAGTTCATTTGCTTTAACAACAAACATACCTCTGGATATTTCTGATCTACTTACTCCTCTTAATAAAAGGCCTGCTTCGGCTCCTTCGGAAGCAAAATCAACTATTGTTTTATTAATTTCTACACCAGTTATTACTGAGCTCAATGTCTTATCATATCCTATAATTTGTACCTGCTCTCCGATATTAATTAGACCCCTGGCAATAGTGCCTTTTGCAATAGTACCTCTTCCAGAGATGGATAATACCTCGTTCACAGGCATAAAGAAAGACAAATTTGGAGAAGGAGTAGTGAAGACATCAAAGTATTCGGATTCAATGTTTTGGGCTCCTTGTTTTATATCTACTTTTACTTTCACATTATTTAAACCGTCTACATCAAGATCATATGTGAATTCTGTTGGTTGTACCTCAATATTATTCACTTCCAATATGTCCTCGTCTGGGTATTGACCAGACCAAGAGATTATATACTTATCAATAGTACTTGTTGCCGGCAACCATGCAACCCTATATTTTGAACCGACTCTGCCTACATAGTAAATGGCTGAAACGGCAGGAGGTCGAGTAGTATCAACAGTAAATAAATATTCCAGGATTTCTTTATTTTCAGCGCGGCCTGTTTTATCTCTAACTGTCAGAGTCATCTTATAATCTGTTGAATTAGTCAAACCCTCTGCAGATAATTCCAGGTCTCCTTTAAAAATTCCTCTTTGACTTGTTATACTTTGATAGTAAACGGATTTAGAATCTATCTCTGTACCGCCTTTGGTAAGTTTGATTTCAAACGTGTCTGAAGGTCCACTTTCGATATCCTGTACAGTCAATTCTAAATTTATTTTTTTTAGGCTTTCATAAATTTTTGTAGAATTTCCATTTTCCTCAGTCTTTGCTGTCAACAAGGTGTTTCCAGCCTTAAGTATTATTTTACTTATTGTAGGCCTGTTTTTATCAATTGAATCTGTAGCCATATAAACCCATTTTTTGTTCATAGGCATTGTTATATCTTTGTCTGATTCTTTATAAAAAAAGCTTTTATCCAGAGTAACGTTAATTTGAGACCACATAGGAATTGGATTATCTGCTTTTGGAGCAATAGTCAATATTCTGCCGGTTTCAAAAACCGGTGCATTATACCTGCTTAATAGATTGTTACCATTTTCATCAATTATAGAAATATTTTTGTAATAATATAATTCATTGCTACCACTTTTCTTTTTATAACCGTAACGCTTTTCTGCATTGTTATCAGGTAAAAAATCTTTAATTCCAGAATCAATAAGTTCGTAAATTTCGTCTTGTGTATAATAAATTGAATATGGATCCATGTCATGATCAAAAATAACCTGAATGGCTGTCTCTATAGGATTTTCAACACCCATCATTGGTGTACAAGAAAGAGTCTGTGGTCTTTCTGCAATTACAGGGCGGATACCAAGAGATAAATCCGGGTCCTGGGGAACAGCAACAAGCTTGTAGCTGGTTTCGGCACTGTAAATATCGTCAATTTCTATGTAGGTACCGTTTTCAATTATTCCGGTAAAACCATCATTGTTGCGGTCGTAAATTTCCCAGCAGATAAATTCGTAGTCCTGGTCCGGGTCAAAAGAAATCGGGTAGCTGTAAGTGTCTATACAGGCATAGGTTCCTTTTGAAGGAGAAAATTTTCCTTTGGAACCAGTAATTGTTAAATCTGTATATGGCAGGCCCGGTGCCGAGGCTTTTATTACAATATTGGTAAGTTCCTTTTTAAAAGTTGCTCTGGTACCAGATAATAAAGGATTTTCTATTTCGATATAATCTTCTATTTTGTCGCCGGCAGGTAAGTCTACCGAAGAAGCTTCCCATTTATAAAAAACATGGTCTTTTGCAAGTTCAAATTTTAAATCAAAAACATCTGTTACCTTCTGATGGGTTTCGCCAAGGGCTGGTGCTCTTATAACACCTTCGTCCGGATTGTATTCAATTGTAATTTTATAGGAAGGAGCATTTGCGTAAGCAATCACTTCTTCCAGCTGGTCTTTAACCTTTCCAGCCTGCATAAAACTATCACAGGAAGTAAGGAATACTCCTGTTAAAAACATTGTTAAAGCAAAAAAGCCAAGCCCTTTTTTCATAAAATCCCTCCAGGAATCTAAAGTTAAAAAGTATATAAGAGTAATTCAATAGATATTTTACTATTAACCTAAAAGTGTTGCAATTATTTCTTCTATAATAAAAACATTTATCTTGTAATATCCTTTAGCCATCCCTTTTTAAAATAATGACGGATTACAAAAGGCATTTTTTCAAACTCATCAAGGTAGAGGACAAAGTAAACCCAAAGCGGCGGGAGCTTGAACACAAAAGCAGCAAGCAGGCCCAGAGGAACCGATACACACCACATGTTGATTGTATCTGCAATAAAGCCAAAACGGGAATCTCCACCGGCGCGGAAGATGCCGCAGATTAAAACTGTATTTATGGAAGCGCCTATGATTGAATAAGTGTTCATAAATAAAATTACATTGCGATAGTGGGCAGCGGTCTGGTTAAGATTTGCAATGTATGGAAGAACCGGATACAGACAGACAATGAGGACTGCACCAAAAACTCCTGAAAGGATTGTTACTCTTGCAAGGCGGGATGCATTCCGTTCTGCAAGGCCCATGTCTCCGGAACCAATGTTTTTGCCAATAACAATTGCACCACCATAAGCAAGTCCAAAGCACAAAACACAACCAAGCTGGCGTACAGTTCCAACTACAGAGTTAGCGGCAACTATGTCTTCACCCAAATGACCAAGAATTACAGAATACATTGCAAAGGCGGCACCCCAGACAATTTCGTTGCCTACAGCGGGAAGTGAATATTTGAAAAAATCCTTTGTGAGAAGCTTGTTGCGGCGGAATATACACAAAACAGAAAAATGAACATCCTTTTGCAGATGGGCATAAACAAAACAGATTGTCATTTCAATAAAACGTGCAATAGAAGTTGCAATTCCAACACCAAGAATTCCAAGCTTTGGCGCACCAAAAAGCCCGAAAATGAAAGTTGCGTTGAGACCAATATTCATAATAAGCGAAGTTGTAGAAGCAATTGTAACAATCTTTACGCGCTCAATACTCTTAAAGGCAGCCTGGAACATCTGCGAAAAAGAAAGACATACATAAGAAACGCTCACAGCCCTCAGGTAGCGGCAGCCTTCTGCAATAAGAGCCTCATCCTTTGTAAAAATGAGCATGAGGATACGCGGATAAAAGGCTGCAACAAGTGCTACAAGAAACTCCACAGTACAGCAGATTCTAAGGCCAATTCCAAGCAAAGTTTTTATTGATTCTGTATCTTTTTTGCCCCAATACTGAGCGCCAAGCATGACAAGACCCGACGACAAGCCTGTAGAAATCATAAAAAGAATAAAGGCAACGTTTCCGGCAAGCGAAGAAGCTGCAATTGCAGTCTGGCCAATATAGCCAAGCATAATAACGTCGGCAGAGTTTACGGCAGCAGAAATAAGATTTTGAATAGCCATTGGCTGCACAACATTGCGTAAATCTTTGTAAAATGCCTTTGCTTCTGTAGTCATAACCCGTCTAATATATCATGTAGCGGGGATTTAAAACAATGGCATATTTATAAATTATAAGGTATAATAGAAGAATGAAAAAAATTGGTGTGCTTGTTCATGCCCTTACAGTAGAATATGCACTGGAAGTATTAAACGGTATATTTGCATATTTTAAAGACAAGGACGATATTCAGTTTTTCGTAGCACAAACTAAGGACCCCAAAACAGATTCCGGCATTTATGAATATCAAAGCTGGAACAGTGTAAATCTGCTCTTTTCTACAGATATTGACCTTATTATAGTAATTACCGGTTCTTATTCATCTACAATTGCAACTCCAGCCCTTGCAAAAATCCTCAAAAAATTTAAATCAAGACCAATTATTTCTATTGGCGCCGACCTTGGGCTGCCAGATTCCTATTATATAGAAACTGAATGTAACTCTGCTTATGATAATGCAATTGAACATCTGAAGGAAAAGCATGGCTGCAAAAAGATTGCTTTCTTTTCGGCAAACAAAACAGGTGCCCGCGAAGCTCTGATGCGCTTTGAAGCATTTAAAAAAGCCCTGCGTAAACATAAGCTTGTATTTGATGAAAACCTTGTTTTTGAAGGATACTGGACCGTACAGCGTGCTAGAGAAGTAATAGCAAAAAAATATCCAAGAAAAGAAAGTCTGAACTTTGATGCAATTGTTTGTGCAAATGACCTTATGGCTATTGGATGTACACAGCATTTTTCCAGCATTGGAGTAAAGGTTCCTGATGATGTAAAAATCATAGGCTTTGATGATTCGACTTATGCAGCCCAGTCAAGACCACGACTTTCTACAATGAGTCAGAATATTTTTGAACAGGGAAGAATTGGTGCCGAGCTTGCCTATAAAAAAATTCATGGCGAAGATATTCCTGTTGTAACTCATATTCCTGTTATACCTTTGTACAAGCAGTCATGCGGATGTATTCCTCTGGATAACAATGATGATGTTTACTGCAACGCTCAGAACAAGATTGTTCACGCAGATGACCTTACAAACGGAATCCAGAAAATGACAGGTCAGTTCTTTAACATGCATTGGTCCATATCAAATCTTTACCGCCTGCTGGATCTTTCGCAGACAACAGAAACCCTTCATCACTTTGCAAATACTCTTGATAAGATTCTTGTTGCGCTTGATATTCCAACCTGCTGTGTATGCTTTTATAAAAAACCAATCATACTAGACAAGGGCAAAGATTTTATTCTTCCTCATAATGCTCTTGTTATGATGATGCTTAATACCGAAAAGAAAATCCGCGATTACGATCCGGGACTTGAATTTAATCCCTGTAAAAATCCATTTCCTACGGAATATTTTGATAAGTTCCCGGGTTCCTTTATGCTTCATCCGCTTTTCTCGGGCAGAAAAAATTACGGCTACATTGTCTGCAAAATTAAAACTCCAAATTATGCAATGCACAGCGTAACCATGAAGATTCTTATCAACGCAATTGCAAGCAACTATGAATACACACGCTCACTCACAAGAACCAAGTCTCTTACAAAACTTAATTCTTCTTTGCAGCAGAGCAATTCTAATCTTGATATTCAGTCAAAAACAGACGAGCTTACAAAGATTCTAAACCGCCGCGGCTTTATGGATCTGGGACAAAAAACTATTGATCTTGCATTGGATGCCCAGAGCCGTGGTATGCTTTTCTTTGCAGACCTGGACGGACTTAAAAAAATAAATGACACCTATGGTCACGATATGGGTGACGAAGCTATCAAGGCTGCAGCCGAAGTCCTTTCTCATGCGCTGCGTTCAAACGATACTGTAGGACGTCTTAGCGGTGATGAATTTGCTGCAATTGCAATAGGCATGAGGCTTAACCAGGAAGCACAGTTAAGAATCAAAATCAAAAGTCTGTGCGAAATAATTTCAAAAGACAAAAACTTTCCTTTTACTCTTTCGATGAGTATTGGTGCAATAGAATTTGGCAAAGATGATGCTCACAACAATCTTTCGGAACTGCTATCTCTTGCAGACGATAAACTTTATATAGAAAAAAATAAAAAACATAAAAAAAATTCATAAAAGGAAAAATAAATGAGTAAAACAATACCTTCTCGTAAAGATGTAAATCCAAAAAACAAATGGGATTTATCATCAATTTTTAAAGATTTAAATGAATGGGAAGCAGCCTTAAAAGAACTGCCGGAACTCAACAAAAAAGTAACTGTCTTTAAGGGGCAGCTTTCTAAAGATTCCAAAACTCTTTTGGAGGCGCTTAAAGCTTATGAACAGGCGCTTTTGAGTATGGAATGTGTTTATCACTATGCGGCACTTGAACACGAGGCCGACGAAGATGATTCAACTGCTACAGACCGTTATGGCCGCGCAATGATGGCTTACACCCAGCAGCAGACCGATTTTAGTTTTATTGATCCTGAGCTTCTGGCTATGGATGAAGCGGTCTTAAGCGAATGGAGCAGACAACCGGAGTTTGCAGATTATAAAATCTTTTTACAAAAGCTTCTTCACTTTAAAAAATATACACTTAGCGAAAAAGAAGAACGAATTCTTTCTCTCCAGGGGCAGCCGGCGCAAACTGCAGAAACAGCATTCAGCGTGCTTACTAATGTAGATATGAATAAAACCTTTGGGATGGTTAATGTAAACGACGAAGAACAGCAGCTTACAGAAACAACCTGGGGCGTATTCATGCACAATCACAACAGGAAGGTGCGCGAAGAAGCTTATAAAAAGTTTTATGCAAAATATGAAGAGCATCAGAATACAATTGCCGCTCTTTATGCCGGAAACGTTAATCAGGATGTATTTACAATGCGTGCCCGAGGTTATGACTCCAGTCTTCACTCAGCCCTTTACGGAAACAAAGTTCCTCTGACTGTTTATCACAATTTGATTGATTGTATTCATAAAAATCTGGACACACTTCATAAGTATTACAGCATTCGTAAACGCGCGCTGGGACTGGACGAGCTCCGCCACTGGGATGTTTATGTTCCGCTGGTTAAGTCAGTTCAGACAAAAACAACTTATGAAGAATCTGTAGAAATCTGCCGTAATGCACTCAGCGTCCTTGGAAAGGATTATACCGACAGACTTTGTAATGGACTTTTGAACGGATGGGCAGACCGATATGAAAACATTGGAAAACGCAGCGGAGCCTTTAGTTCCGGCTGTTACAAGGGTTATCCATATATTCTGCTCAATTATAATGAAGAAAACATCCGCGATGTATTTACAATGGCCCATGAAGGCGGTCACAGTATGCACAGCTGGTTTTCGGTTCATAATAATCCGTTTATGTGCTATGACTACACAATTTTTGAAGCCGAAGTTGCCTCAACCTTTAATGAAGAGCTTGTTTTTGAGTATCTTTTGCGTCAGGCAACAGAACGTGGCGACAAGGACATGGAAAAATACCTTCTTGCAATGCGTGCAGATGATATTCTTGCAACTCTTTACCGCCAGACAATGTTTGCAGAATTTGAGCTTAAGGCTCATGAACTGGTAGAAGGCGGCACTCCGCTTACACCAGAGCTGCTGCGTAAAATTTATCGTGAACTTTTAGAGCTTTATTTTGGTCCCGAAATGCATTTTGAAGAAAACAGTGACATGGAAGGCCTGAGAATTCCTCATTTTTACAGCTCATTTTATGTTTACAAATATGCAACAGGAATCTCTGCAGCCCTTGCACTGGCAAAACGAGTTACAGAAGGTGGCGATAAGGAACGTGAAGACTATTTTAACTTCCTTAAAAGCGGCGGTTCCCGTTACCCTATTGAATCCCTCAAAGTTGCCGGCGTAGATATGGAACAGGTCACTCCTGTCCAGGCCGCCTGCGATACATTCAGAAAAATTGTAGAGGAATTAGACAAATTTATCTAAAGTTCGCCAGTCATTTATCCGATAATATATTTGATAGAGGTGTATTTAAATCATTTAACATCAATGGGAGGCGGCATGTTAGATGGTTTTAAAGGAGAAAGAGAAAAATGACAAAATCGGAATTTAAAACATTTATAAAGGGTGTACCAAAAGCCGAACTCCACATTCATATTGAGGCAGTAACTTCTCTTGCCGGTGTAAAAAAGCTGTATAAAAACCGCTTTGGCAAAGAGATGACCAAAGAAGAACAGGTTGCCCTATTCTCCTATGAAGACTTGAATGGATTCATCCAGGCATTCCTTAAGATCCAGGATATGTTTGTAAGCGAAAAAGACTTTAACGTTGTCTTCAAAGAACTTGAAAAATACCTCATCAAAAACGGAATCGACTATTGTGAAGCATTCTTTGCGCCAACTGCCTTCCTCAAAAAAGGATTCAGTTACAAAAAAATGGTTCAGATTTTCCACAAGCAGATTACCCGCATTAAAGAAAAAGACGGAATTACAATCAAGTTGCTCATGGATGTTTCAAGAACCTTCGGCTGCGAAAATGCAATGAAGAATTACGAATTGCTCAAAGCTTATCCATGCGAAGACATCATCGGTATTGGACTTGGTGGTGCCGAGGCAAAAGGTCCTGCAAAAGAATATGAACCTGTATTCAAGCTTGCTAAAAAAGAAGGCTGGAGAGTTGTTGCTCATGCCGGCGAAGATGTTGGTCCTGAATCAATCTGGGATTCAATCAACTGTCTTGGCGCAGAACGCATTGGCCACGGTGTAACAGCATATCAGGATAAAAAGCTTATTGACTATTTTATTAAATCAAAGCTTCCTATTGAAATTTGTATTACATCAAATACCTTTACTAAGAAGGTTGTTAAGATGGCACGCTACCATCCGGTTAAAAAATATTATGATGCAGGAGTTATGGTTTGTATCAACACCGACGACCCTGTATTCTTTAAGACAACAATGCTTGATGAACTTTGGATTTGTGTAAAGAGTCTTAAATTCACTATGGACGAAATTAAACAGCTCATTAAGAACAGCTACATTGCTTCATTTATGAGCGATAGTGAAAAAAAGGCTGCCCTCGCAAGAGTAGATAAGGCCTGGAAACTTTAAGTTGACACCTTTAGAAAAATACTACAACAAGTTCCACGAAGAAAACCGTCTCACGACTCGTCATGGGACGGTTGAATTTTTAACTACGATGCACTACATCAACTCCGTCATTGCGAGCGACAGCGCGGCAATCCACACTCCAGAAAACATCAAAATCGCCGACATCGGAGCCGGAACCGGCCGCTACAGTGTAGAACTATGCCATCGCGGTTACGACGTTACAGCTGTGGAGTTAGTCCCACATAACTTAGAAATCCTCCGAAGCAAACACGAAAATATAAAAACCTGGCAGGGAGATGCACGCGACCTCCATTTCTTAGAAGATGAAACTTTTGATATTACCCTTCTCTTTGGTCCGTTGTATCATCTTCATGGAGACAGCGAAAAGCTTAAGGCTCTGGCCGAAGCCCGCCGCATCACAAAAAAAGGCGGATACATTCTTGTTGCCTACGTTATGAATGATTACAGTGTAATTACCTACTGCTTTAAAGAACATCACTGGAAAGAGGTCGCAGCTAAGGACGGCATCACCAAAGATTTTCATACAGTCTGCAAAGAACAAGATTTATACGATTACGTAAGACTGGAAGATATTAACCGATTGAATACAGCTGCCGGATTGGAGCGTGTTAAAATTCTTGCAGTCGACGGCCACGCCGATTATATGCGCCGCGAGCTTAATGAAATGTCTTTGGAAGAGTTTGAAGCATTTTGTAAATACCAGCTTTCTGTTTGCGAACGCCCGGAATTCCTTGGAGCCAGCAGTCACCTTGTTGATATATTAAAAAATTAGTTATAAAACTTAATTACCTTATCCATGAATGGATCGTCACGGCCAGTCACGTAATCTTTATAATGTCTGTAACAGTTTAGATTTGAAAAGAAAAAAATTAATCCGGCTGGAGCAAGAAAAATTCCCCCAATAAAAAGTCCAATTCCAAGAATATTCATTATTGAACTACCACCACGGGCAACTATAAATCTGGCAACTACAAGGATTACAATTCCCAGAACTATTCTTGCAACAGAAAGCCAGATATTATCTTTAAAATATTTGCGGGTCATCCATGCAAGAAAAAGGCCGTCATCCTCAAGCTGTGAATCATCCAGGGCTGCCGGATTTTTGGCTTTAAGTTTTTTCTGGGATTCTACAAACTGAACAAAATATTTATTGTTGTTTGAATGCTCCACGCAGGTTCCAATTTTTGCTGAATCTTCCATTTTAATCTCCTGGCGCTTTACCGCTTCAAATATACCATCAACAACATAATATCACTATTACGAATACCGCTAATTCTGTTAGCCTGTCCTAATGTTACCGGACGAATCTGTTCAAGCTTGTTACGTGACTCTGCCGAAAGAGAAGCAATTTTACCGTAATCAAAGTCCGGCGGAATGTGTGTGTTTTCCATTTTGTGAAGCTTTTCTACACGCTTATCCTGCTTTTCAATATAGTATTTATACTTGGCATCTATGCTTGCCATTTCCCAATCCTTTTCCGGGTAACCTGGATTTTCCATATTCGGCTTTTTAAGCAAAAGGGCTTCTATTTCTTCAAGTCGGGCATATTTTTCGTTAATGGCATCATATTGTGCCTGAGTCTTAAGTCCGCATTCAAAGGCATATTTTGCAAGACGGCGGTCTGCTGTGTCGTGTCGGAGCTTAAGGCGATATTCTGCGCGAGCTGTGAACATTCGGTACGGTTCTTTTGTTCCAAGAGTTACAAGGTCGTCAATCAAAACACCGATGTAGGCTTCGTCGCGGCCAAGGATAATTGGTTCGTAAGCTGGAATCTGGCGGAACTTTTCGTAGCCTGCCTGTTTCTGAACACCGCTTATATATTCGTTGAGTTCGTATGTTTCGCGCTCGCTGATTTTTGCAAACTGGCTCAATTCTTCGTTGCTCATGTTGTTTTTTGGTTGGAAGGCTCCAGCTTCCATGCTGGCTGCAACTCCGTTCATTGTATTAGGAATTGGGCTCAAGGGACCGCAGGTTGTGATGTGTGCGCGTGCATAAAGACCGGCGTTCATTCCGGCAATAAGGCCCTGACCTGCTGCTTCTTCATAACCCGAAGTTCCGTTTATCTGACCGGCATCAAAAAGCCCCGCAACTCTTTTTGTTTCAAGCGAAGGGAAAAGCTGGGTTGGTTCAACAAAGTCATATTCTACGGCATAGCCCGGACGGCTCTGAACTGCATTTTCAAAACCGTGCATTGTGCGCATAAAAGCATCCTGTACACATTCAGGGAGTGATGAAGAAAGTCCGTTTAAGTACATTTCTTCTGTTTCAAGTCCTTCCGGCTCAACAAAAATCTGATGACGGTCGCGTTCCTTAAAGCGCATAACCTTGTCTTCGATGCTTGGGCAGTAGCGCGGGCCAATTCCGCTGATTTTTCCAGAATAAAGAGGCGAGCGTCCAATATTGTCGCGGATTATTTTGTGAGTTTCTTCGTTTGTATATACAATATGACAAGGCACCATAGGGCGCTCAACTTTTTCATCTTCAAAGCTGAAAGGAATTACTTCTTCGTCGCCGGGCTCAAGTTCAAGCTTGTCAAAATCAATTGTACGTTTGAGGATGCGTGGAGGTGTTCCTGTTTTAAGTCGTCCTGTTGTAAAACCAAGACGATGAAGACTTGCTGTAAGTCCATAGGCAGCTGGTTCCCCCACTCGTCCGCAGGGAGCGTCGTATTCACCAATAAAGATACGGCCGCCAAGGAAGGTTCCTGTTGTAAGAACAACTGAGCGCACAGGAATAATTCTTCCTCGTTCTGTTACAACACCCGTTACTTTCTGACGCATTCCAGAGCGGGCTGCTTCTGTTGCGTAATCAGGGTTATCAATATTGCTTCCTGTGTAACCGCGTTTTTCACCTGGGATTGTTCCGTTATCTGCGGCACTGTCAGAATTTGGAGGAAGCGGAGTTTCACTTGCAGTTGTAAGGATATCTATTACTGTGTCCATGAGTGTGTACAGATTTTCAGTCTGTTCACAAACCTGGCGCGCAAGTCTTGAATAAGTAATTTTATCTGCCTGGGAACGCGGAGCCTGAACTGCAGGACCACGTCTTTTATTGAGCATGCGGAACTGGATCATAGAGCGGTCAATGAGCTTTGCCATCTCTCCGCCAAGGGCATCAATTTCGCGGACAATGTTTCCTTTAGCAATTCCACCAATGGAAGGGTTGCAGCTCATTCTGGCAATTGAGTCAGGAGTTTGAGTAATAAGAACTGTCTTGAGTCCCATGCGGGCAGCGGCAAGCGCGGCTTCAATTCCGGCGTGACCAGCACCAACAACGGCGACATCGTAATAATCATAAAAACCAGGCATAATTTATCCTTTTGATTTTTGGATTATAAATATACATTCATGTAGAAAAAGTTCTTGCACTCCCGTGGGAATCTGCGGTCGTCTGCGGGCTGAGCTGGTTATCGTAGAAATCCTGCGGTTTGCTTTGCAAATCCTCGGATTTCTTCTATGCCGCCGGCACCACTCAGATGCAGACGCCCACAGCTTCCCACTCCGTTCCAGAACTTTTTCAAGGCCTTTATATATTTATAATCCAAAAATCATAATGCTTCTTTATATTTACTTTTTATAATTCTTCCTTAACACCCGAAACAAACTCGTCATTGTGAGCGGAGCTTGCGACTTTTGCGAAGCAAAATGTCGGTAAGCT
>JAILBH010000109.1 GCA_024681195.1 Treponema sp. | reverse complement strand
ATGCGTGATCAGCAGAAGGATCCTAACTACCTCGAAAAGAACTTTGCTATGCTCTGGCGCGAAGAAGCTCCAAAGCTTGAAGGAACAATGGCATCTGGATACTCACGCTCTATGGATGATCTTCCATGGGAATATGCTCTTTCACAGAAGCAGGTTGACCTTGACCTCTGGGCAGCATATGGCGTAGGTTCTTATGCAGAATTTGTAGATGCTAACCCACCACAGAATGCCGGATGGTACCCAATGTGGCAGTGTAACCCATCTGCTGAAAACGGCGGATTCGAAGAGGAAGCTGCAGTTGCTATGACTGGATTCGAAACAGTTCAGCGCAAGTACCTCCCTCAGATGATCATGGGTAAACCAGCTGACTTCGACAAGACATGGGACGAATACTGTGCATTGCTTAAACCTCTCACAGAAGTTTATGACAAGTTCATGCAGCAGCAGCTCGATCACCGTGTAGAAGTATTCGGTGGACTTCCAGACTAATCTCGACTGATACAAGGTATCAGACTTGATTAATGACGGGAGAAAGCCCTAAGCCTTCTTCCGTCAAAAAAAAGTCCACGGGTTTTCTGTGGACTTTTTTTTAATTATTTCTTAAACGGGTGTTTTTTATGAAAAATAAAAAAACTGAAGATTCTGCAGTAGAAAAGACAGAAGCTAAAGCAAAAACTGTTGCAGCTGCTACAGAACTGGTAAACAGAAAAAGCAAATGGAAGTTATTGGGTAAGCAAAAGCTGCTTATCTTAATGTCTGTTCCTTTTGTTTTATATATTATATTGTTCAGATATATCCCTCTGTGGGGATGGACCATGGCTTTCCAGGATTACAAGCCATATAAATCATTTGCTGAACAGCAATGGGTTGGTCTCAAATGGTTTACACAGTTATTTACAGAAAAGGAATTCCTCTTATCCTTAAGAAATACTGTAGGAATGAGTCTTATCAGTACGGCACTTGGTTATGTTACAGCTATTTTAATTGCCGTATTCTTGAACGAAGTCCGCTACATTGGAATTAAGAGGTTCGTTCAGACTGTTTCTTATCTTCCGCACTTCCTTTCTTGGGTTATAGTCTGCGGTTTGGTTGCGAATGTTCTTTCCGTTGAAGACGGAATCTTAAATGACATATTATTGGGTTTACATATTGTTAAGCAGCCTGTTCAATGGCTTGCTGTTCAAAAATACTTCTATCACATTGTAGGTTGGACCTATGTATGGAAGGAAGTAGGTTGGAATACAATTGTATATCTTGGTGCTATGACTGCCATTGACCCTTGTCTCTACGAAGCTGCACAGATTGACGGTTGTGGACGTCTCCGCAAAATCTGGCACATTACCTTGCCGGGAATTAAAGCTACTATCATCATCATGATGATTATGTCTGCCGGTCATATTCTTGATGCAAACTTTGAAATGCCATACTTGTTACAGAATGGTATGATTCAGGATGTTGCCGAAACAATCGATATTTATGTATTGAAATACGGTTTCAAGCTGTCTAGATATGGTCTTGCAACAGCAGCAGGTATCTTTAAGAATGTTGTAAATATTCTTCTTCTTATAATTGCAAATTCAATTGCCAGGAAGAGTGGTGAGGAGCGCTTGATATGACAGAAAAAACAAATAACCCTAAAGATCTGTATTATGCTGCCCGCAGACAGACTCAGATTGGTAATATAATTTTTGATACAATCATATATCTTGTGCTTGCCTTTGTTGTAGTTGCAACTGTATATCCTTTCTGGAATACAATTGCTATTTCTTTCAACGATGGTCTTGATTCCCTTAAGGGTGGAATTAAGCTCTGGCCAAGAAAGTTTACCTGGAAGAACTATCAGGATCTCTTTGTAACTCCTCGTATCTTCAACGCCGGTATTATTTCGGTAACCCGTACTATTATTCAGACAGTTTTGAGTGTATTCTGTACTTCTATGCTTGCCTACGCTTTGAGCCGCAAGGAATTTGTAATCAGAAAACCACTTACAACTATTCTGGTAATTTCTATGTATGTAAATGCCGGTCTTATTCCTGGATACATGCTCATTAAAAAGCTTGGTCTTTTGAATAAATACGCAGTTTACATCATACCTTGTCTTGTTGATATCTTTAACTTCATCCTTGTTCGTACTTATATCAATGGACTTCCGGACAGCTTTGTAGAATCTGCCCGAATTGACGGTGCCAACGAATTTAAGATTTTTATACGTATTATTATGCCGCTGATTGTTCCTTCAATTGCTATGATTTGTCTCTTTACTGCAGTTAATGCATGGAACAGCTGGTTTGATACTTACCTCTATTGTTCGGGTAAACCAAAGCTGCACTCGCTGCAATACGTATTGATGTCTTTCTTACAACAGAGTCAGAACCAGAGTTCTTCTGCTGCCGACGCCGGTTCTATGGCCGTTGCTGCAAGTGGTGGTTCTACTGCCGCTAAGTCTACACCAATCAGTATCCGTTCTTCTATTACAATGATTGCAACACTTCCTATTCTGGTTGTTTACCCATTCGTTCAGAAGTACTTCGTAGTAGGAATGACAATTGGTGGAGTAAAAGAGTAATATCTAAAGTTATTATTCCTGCAAAAAGGGGGCTTTGTGAAGCCCCCTTTTTTTATATATTTTTTCCGTTAGATTCAATAACGTTTTTGTACCAGAATGCCGAATCTTTGAGTGTTCGTTTCTGGGTTTCGTAATCTACGTGAATAAGACCAAAACGAGGGTTGTAGCCCATTGCCCATTCAAAATTGTCCATGAGTGACCAGTAGAAGTAACCGCGTACATCGGCTCCTTCGTCTGCAGCTTCTTTGAGGCCTTTAAGGTAGCGCTGCAAAAAGTCAATTCTGTTAGGGTCGTGAACTTTTCCATCCAGGCTTACCCAGTCATGGCAGGTAATTCCGTTTTCGGTAATGTAAATTGGAAGGTTATATCGCTTGTAATTAAGTTTAATGCCCCATTTAAGCGCTTCCGGGAAGATGTCCCAGCCAAGCTCATTGTGTGGGTAGCCGGGCTTGCGTACAAAGTTTCCGTTGTAGCGGCCTTCGTAAATATTTATTCCAATAAAATCTATTTTCTGGCCGATTGATTCCATTTCTTTTTTTGTAATTTTTGGGAAGCAGTCTTTGGCTTCACGTACCAGTTTTTTAGGGAACTTTCCGAACACAATCGGATCTACCCAAAAAGGCATTCCCCAGATAAAGCCGGCAAGTCCTTCATTAAAATATGTCTTATACGCGTTTTCTTCATCCTTTTTTGTTACAGGAATCTGAGGCTGGGTTGCAAGGGTAATACCAACCTGAGCCTTTGGATTAAGCTCACGTAAAACACTAACAGCTCTTCCATGTGCTTTAAGAACGTTTGTTGCAGCAATAAGAACTTCCTTTGTCTGCAGCTTAAGTCCAGGAGCATGTGAGCCCAGTTCGTAGCCAAGTCCAATAAAGACAGAAGGTTCATTAAAAGTAATAAAGTACTTTACCTTTTTGCCAAAGGTTTGTGCTATGACTTTTGTATAATATTCAAACCAGTCAGGGCTTTCGGGATTAAGCCAGCCGCCTTTAAGATGCAGGGCATAAGGCAAGTCCCAGTGATAGATAGTCATAAATGGTTCAATATCATTTTTGATAAGTTCATCAATGAGCTTTGTGTAAAAGTCAATTCCTGCCTGATTAATTTTTCCTATACCATCAGGAATAATGCGGCTCCAGGATACAGAAAATCTGTATGCTTTAAGTCCAACTTGCTTCATGAGCTTTATATCTTCCTTAAAGCGGTTGTAATGGTCGCAGGCTACATCGCCGTTTGCTTCATAAAGAATGTGTCCTTTTTGATGTGTAAATTCATCCCAGATATTAGGACCTTTACCGTCCTGGTTCCAGCCACCTTCAATTTGATAAGAAGCGGTTGCAGCTCCCCAAACAAAATTTTTCGTTAATGTCATTAAAGTTACTCCTTAATATATAATAACATCAAACAAAAAAAAATTCTAAACAAATCTATAAAAATAGATTATAATAGTAAAACGATTTATGTTACCGTATTTATATCTGGCAGCGTTTTTTATTTCTCTAATTGAAGTAATTCTTTTTTACGAAAGTAGCCTTGGAAAGAATAACCAGAAACGTATGTTCTTATTTGTAGCTTCTCTGGTTGCGAATTACGGTAATGCCATGCTGAGCTTTTCGGAAACCTATATAGGCGCTTTGTGTGGTACACAGTTCTATTTTATTGGTTCAACACTTACCTTTGTTTTCTTCTTTTTTGTAATTGCCGACATCTGTTCAATCAACCTGAGTAAAAAGCTTGAACGGTTTTTGTTTCTTGTTGCCTTTGTAATCATGGTTCTGGTTGCTATCTGCGACCATACAACCCTGTTCTTTAAGAATATGTACACCATTAAATATTTTGGTGCGACAGTTCTTTTCCGTGAATATGGTGTGCTTTATTTTTTGTATCCAACCTTTATATTCTTAATGAATCTTGGCAGCATAATTGTTATTATTATTGCAATTAACAGAGGGAACAAAATCTCCGAAAAAACCGTTCGCTCTCTGCTGGTAATTCTGCTTACCACAGACATGGCAACAGTTCTTTCTCTTTTGCTAAAGGTTCCTTTTGAAATTTATCCTTTTATAAATATTGTTCTTCTTGGCTTTTTGCTTGGAATATTCCGTCATGCAAGTATGTATGATATGACCGAAAACCTTATAAATGTTTATTCGCAGAGACATGAATATGGTTATATTTCATTTGACCGAAAGAAAAAATATCTTGGCTGCAATGAATATGCACTTACGCTTATCCCGGAACTTAGAAATGCCAAAATTGATGAATATCTTGATGATTCACAAAGTCCTTATTATGCAACAATTCTAAGCTGGATTGAAGACTGGGAAAACGGAAAACAGATAAATGTAAAAATTTCGAATGACGGCATTACGGCCATGGCTGCAGTACGTTATATCCGTAATGGTAAAAAGCCTTGTGGTTATCTTATTGAAATGACTGATGTTACCAGTCAGCAGCGTTACGTAGATAATCTGGAAGGTAACAAGCACAATCTTGAACTTGAGATTGAAGAAAAAGCCCGTAAAATTGTTCATATTCAGGATTCAATCATTACCGGAATTGCAAGCATGGTAGAAAGCCGCGATAACAGTACCGGTGACCATATCCGCAGAACCAGTGAAGGTGTGCGTATATTTGTAGATCAGCTTAAAAAACATCCTGATTATTCCTCCTTGTCTGATTCGTTTTATCTTAATGTAATTAAGGCTGCTCCAATGCATGATCTTGGAAAAATTGCTGTAAGTGATTCTATTTTAAAGAAACCAGGAAAGTTTACTCCGGATGAACACGACCAGATGAAAAAGCATACAACTGAAGGAGCAAAGATTGTAACCGGTGTTTTGCGCGAAGTTGATGATGAAGAATTTAAAAAGATTGCCGTTAATATTGCACACTATCATCATGAAAAATGGAATGGAAGCGGATATCCGGAAGGTCTAAAAGGCGAGGAGATTCCTATAGAAGCCAGAATAATGGCTTTTGCCGATGTTTTTGATGCTCTTGTGACCAAACGCTGTTATAAAGAAGCAATGGATTATAACAGCGCTTTTGAGCTTATGGAGAATGATTTTGGTACACATTTTGACCCCAGTCTTGGTAAGGTTTTTCTTGAGTGCAAGGTTCCGCTTGCGGCCATGTATACATTGGATGTTCTTTTGAATAACCCTTCGAGCCCTTCGACAGGCTCAGGGACCACTTAACGGCTGAGCTTTCGGTAAACGGTTCTTTTTGGAACTCCGGCTTCTTCACCAAATTCCTTCATCTTCCACTCTGCGTATTCAGACCAGTTTCCTTCAAAGAAACGTACTTCTGAATTATTTTCGAATGCAAGAATATGTGTACAGATTCGGTCTAAGAACCAGCGGTCATGGCTAACTACAAGCGCACAACCTGCAAAATCTTCCAAAGCTTCTTCCAAAGCGCGTACTGTCTCTACATCAAGGTCGTTGGTAGGTTCGTCGAATAAAAGAACGTTTCCGCTTTCTTTGAGCATGAGTCCAAGATTCAAACGGTTTCGTTCTCCGCCCGAAAGAACGCTTACTTTTTTGTTCTGATCGGGTCCTGCAAAGTTGAACCAGCTGCAGTAGGCATGTGCATTTACTTCGCGAACACCACCTTCAAGAGCATGACCCTTTTCATCAACAGCACCAAGCTTTACAAGGTCTCCGCCACCACCAAGGGTTTCGTAAACTGTTTTATTCATATCAAGAGTGCTGCGCATCTGATCTACGTAAACAAGCTTTACAGTCTGACCAATCTTAATGCTTCCACTGTCTGGTTTTTCTCCACCAGGAAGACCTGCTGCATCTACAATCATCTTAAAGAGGGTTGTTTTACCGGCACCGTTTGGTCCTACAATACCAACAATGGCTCCGGCCGGAATATGTACGTCAAGATTTTCAAATAAAAGCTTATCATCAAAAGATTTGGTGAGCCCTTCAATGTCAATTACCTGTCCGCCAAGACGAGGGCCTGCAGGAATAGAAATTTGAGTATCTTTAAGCTGTTTTTTGCTTTCCTGAGACATAAGTTCGTTATAGCGTGTGATGTGTTCCTTGTGCTTGGCCTGTCGTCCCTTTGCTCCCATGTGAATCCATTCAAGCTCGCGCTGAATCTCTTTTTGGCGCAGACTTTCGTTTTTGCTTTCGAGTGCAAGGCGCTGGTTTTTCTGTTCGAGCCAGCTTGAGTAGTTTCCTTTAAAAGGATAGCCTTCTCCGCGGTCAAGCTCGAGTATCCAGCCGGCAACGTCATCAAGGAAGTAGCGGTCGTGGGTAATTGCAATTACTGTACCAGGATAGTCATGAAGATGTTTTTCGAGCCATGCAACAGTTTCGGCATCAAGATGGTTTGTAGGTTCATCAAGCAGCAGAATGTCCGGTTTTTGAAGCAAGAGGCGGCACAAAGCAACACGGCGGCGTTCACCTCCGGAAAGCACGTCTACAACCTGTTCTGGTGGAGGACAACGCAGGGCTTCCATTGCAAGCTCAAGATTGTTATCAAGGTTCCAGGCGTCACAGGCGTCAAGCTTTTCCTGAACTTCTGCCTGTCGGGTACAAAGCTTATCAAAGTCGGCATCCGGATCGCCAAAGGCCTCATTAATTTTATCAAATTCTTCAAGAAGATCTGTAATTGGTTTTACACCTTCTTTAACTATTTCCATTACAGTTTTTCCGGGCTCTAATTCCGGTTCCTGCTCAAGATAACCGATTGTGTAGCCGGGAGCAAGGGAGGTCTCTCCGGTATAATCCTTATCAATTCCGGCAAGAATCTTAAAAAGTGAAGATTTTCCTGAACCGTTTGGACCAATTACACCAATTTTGGCTCCATAAAAATAAGAAATGCTTATATCCTTAAGAACAACCTTTGTGCCGTAAGCGCGGCCAACGCGGTCCATGGTATAGATAATCTTTTTATCATCAAAAGTTTTTGCCATTATGTTACCTCCAGAATTGGCTTATTCGGATGTTGTATTTGTGGTTGCAGATGGATCTGGTATAATTCTTCCTCCAGGAATATATGTTCCGCCTGTGCTCATAATTGTGGCCGGTACAGAAACTGGGGCTTTTGCTTCTGGTGCAGGCGCCTCTTCCGAAGCCTCAACAGCTTCTGCTTCTGTTGCAGCCGGAGCCGTAGCCGACGCTGTAGCCGCACTTGCAGCCGGAGCCGGTGTTGGAGCCGGAGCAGTCTTTGCAGCAGGAGTATAGGTCATGCGTACATTTTCAATCTGGCTCTTGTGTCTAGACTTGAGCAGCAATGTCTTGCTGTCGCTGCGGTATACGTATCCCGAAGAGTTATAGGTTTCAAAGCGAGGGTCTGTACGGAATGCCATATCGTAGATGAAAATCTGTTCAAAGGCAGGAAGTCCCTTAAGAATTACGTACTGTGTAAGACCTTCCGGGAAGTCAATTGAAAGTGTAAGACCGGTTGCTTCGTCTTTGCTATATGAAATGTGATGTGAACATGTCCAGGCCCATATAGCATCTTTTGCAATTGAATGAATAAGTTGCAGGCGAGGGTAGTAAACATTATCATAAGCAAGCATTGGATAAATTGTAGAAAGTGTTCTTAAGTCAAATGAAGAGCTTTCTGAAATATAAGAATTTATGATTACACGGCCTGCTTTTTCGCAGATTGAATCTCCTGATATCTGACCGTATCTCATAAGTGCAATACCTGTTTCTACAGCCTGAACTACGGAAACAAAGGTGTCGTTTTCGGAAATTGTAAGCACGTTATCGGTATAAGAACATGCGTCTGTAATCTTTTGAACGCAGGATTCAAGAGCCGGTTTGAGCAGCATTGCATAGTCACCATAAAGATTAGAAAGCTCTGCATAAGCAAGAAGGATTCCCGAAGCCTGAGCAACTGTAAGCTTATCTTCTGTTGCAAGTGCTGCATTAGAAAGAAGAGCACGCACAACTGATGTATCTGGATATACACAAAGTCGCTGTGCAAGATCATGATCAGTAAAGATTTCGAGCGAAAGTGATGTTGCAGCTGCCTTAATTGCGTTGTTTGAATCCAGAATGAATGCATCAAGCTTTGTATCCATTGCAGCAAGGTTATTAAGATAAGGAGCAGAAAGATAAGTTCTTGTGTTGCTCTTCTTATAATCCTGTGGAATTTCGTCAATTGCCTGCTGGTACTTTCCTTCTTCTGCCATAGAAGCTATGTAGTTAACTACTGCAAGTTCTGTATATGAACTGTCGTTTAAAGAAGTCTTAAATGCTGATTGCAGGTTCTTATTAAATGATGAAAGAGTCTGGCGATATGCAGAGAACTGTGCTTCGGCGAGTTCTGTGAGCATATCAAGAGAGAATTTCTTTGTATCATCATAAATTGCATAGTGGGCAAGGTTGTCTGCATAAGTAAAGTGAATTAAATTGTCTGCAACTCCGTTTGAATGAAGCGACCAGTTTTGCTTTTTGCCTTCAAGAACAATACGGTTGGTTTCTTCCCTCTGGATTTTCATGTTGAAAGAAAGATTGTATGGCACATAGAGGTCGGTAACATCCTTAGGAACATCTGCATAAATTGTTAATGGGGCGTCTGCTTCGTTCTTGTCTACCATGAAAATGAGCGAAATCTGGTCTGTAAAATGAAGTGTAAATTTAAGTTCATCTTCTTCATATTCGAGCAGCTGAAGGTCTTTTGCTACAGAACTGCCTTTTTTTAAGATTTTTACACTGTTCTGGGGGTTGCTATGAATGGTGATTCCGTTGTAAGTTACTTCAAATTCATTTTTAAGACTTAAGGTTTCATCAGGATTTTCGGTTGTAGACATTGAAATTTGCATATGACCGATTTTTTTGAGAATTGAAGAATCTGTCCTAAATTGAAGTATAAAAATGCCGATGATAATAACGATATCGACAATCAGAAGTCCTATAGCTTTTCTAATAACCCGCATGTTCATGGTTCTAATAGTTTAGCAAAAATTCCAGGGACTTTCAATGTAGAGATTTTGAAGGGGATTAAGATATGAAGAAAAACGTTACTTTAAGTAAGCTTGGTTTTATTTTTTGTGTGTTGAGTATGCTTGGTGGAGCGCTCACAGTAACCGGCTGTAAAAGTACAGATGTTGTAGAGGGCGAAAAACCTGCTCCAGTAGAAACTAAAGAGGCTTCTGAACCGGAAAAAGTGGTCGAAAAAGAGCCGGAACTTCCGCCGGAGCCTGTAAATATAAGGTTTGCAAAGGAGCTCCAGGCTTTGCTTGCACAGGGTCGGGTAAAGGATGCAATTGCCCTGTTTGATACAATTCCTTCGGAACTGGTTGATGATTTAGACCTTATGATTGTACTTGCATCTCTTTATGTTTCTGACGGCCAGTATGATATGGCTATTAAAACTGCAGATAAGGTGCTTATAATTGATCCGGAGAATCTTAGTGCGTTAGAAATTAAAACCTTGTGTGCTAAGGCAAAGGGAGATAATTCTGCATATAGTGCCTCTGTAAAACAGATTCTTGCAACGGATCCGTATAATGTTCAGGCAAATATTATGCAGGGCGATGAACAGGCGCTTAATCACAAATGGAAGCTTGCCCGTGATGCATATACAAAAGCTCTCAAAACCGAACCCGATAATGAGGATGCGCTTTATGGTTATGCAAAAATGACTTATTACATGGATGACCTTAAGCTTGCAAAATCAACCTGTCAGGCAATCTTAGATAAAAATCCTCAGAATTCAGAAGCCCTTGCACTTATGGGTAAGCTTGCTGCAGAAGATTTTAATTATGTTCGCGCTATAAAGCTTACTCAGGATGCTCTTGAGTATGATCCGGATAACTATGACTTTTACCTTGATATTGGAACCTACTACCGTTTCCAGGGGAAATATTCTGAATCAATTAAAAACTGGGACAAGGCTGTAGAAATTCTTCCGGATTACTTTTTGGCTTATGCCTATCTGGCCGGAATTTATGATGAGCAGGGAAAATTTGATCAGGCGCTTTATAATTATCGCAAGGTTATAGAAACAAACCCGGATTATTATTATGCCTACGAATCTACAGCAATTCTTGAATATCACTTTGGAAATTATGATAACGCACGCAAGCTTTTTGATCAGGCTTATGCTTACAGCGAAAACTATTCGTATAAGCTCATGAACATTGCAATGTACCTTAAAGAAGGAAAAAAGGTAGAAGCAAAAAAAATTGCTGATGCACTTATGAAAAAGCTGGATAGAGAATCTACAGAATATAACATGACCCGCCTTTTTGTAGATAACTACAGCCGTAACGCAGAAACAACACTTTTGAACAAGATAAACAAGGAAAAGGAAACTGATAGAAATAAATACGGAAAAATGATATTTTATATGGGTCTATTCAACGAGGTAAACGGCTCGATGGAAATGGCCAGAGAATATTATTCAACAGTTACTGCAATGCAGGCTCCAATGTTCTTTGAATACAGAATTGCAGAATGGGGACTTGGTTTATGAGTCAGTTACAGAGGGTTCTTTCGTTTGGTGAAAGGACCATCACATTAATTGGTACAGCACATGTTTCGGCAGAAAGTATTACCGAAGTAGAAAATACAATCAGAGAATTAAAGCCAGACAGCGTTGCAATTGAGCTGGACGAAAAACGCGCAGATTCAATCCGTAATAAAGATAAATACCGGAATCTTGATATTATTAAGGTGCTTAAGCGGGGAGAAGGCTTTTTGCTGCTTGCAAATCTTGTGCTTTCTTCTTTTCAGCGCAGAATGGGAAAAAACGTTGGCGTTAATCCCGGAGACGAAATGCTTGCCGGTATGCGTGTTGCCGATGAACTTGGGATTCCATCTGTAATGGCAGACCGTGAGATTCAGATTACACTCAAACGTGCCTGGGCCAAGAATTCCTTCTGGGGAAAATGTAAGCTGCTTGCAACCCTTCTTTCGAGTGCCTTTAGCAAAGAAGATATGTCTGCAGAAGACATAGAAAACATCAAAGAAAAAAACGAAATGGACTCTATGATGAACGAGCTTTCCGAATTTATGCCTGTTGTAAAAGAGGTTTTAATTGACGAGCGCAATGTTTATCTTGCAAATAAAATCTGGAGCAGTCCTGGAAATAAGGTTGTAGCCGTTCTGGGAGCCGGACATCTGGATGGTGTTATAGAAAACCTTGAAAAATTTGCTGCCGGTGGAGACGAAGCCAAAAAGCTGGAAGAAAGCATTTCGGAAATAAATGTTGTACCTCCAAAGACAGTTGGAGCAAAAGCCCTTGCCTGGGTAATTCCAATTGCAATTGTTTGTCTTATTATTGCCGGCTTTATTTATGGCGGAACTCAGCTTGGAACAAAAATGCTCAAGTCATGGATTTTGTGGAACGGAACCTGTGCTGCTGTCCTGACTTTGCTTGCTGCGGGGCATCCTGTTACAATTGTAGTAGCGTTCCTGAGCGCACCGATTACTTCGCTTTGTCCTTTTATTGGCTGTGGATTTGTTACGGCTATTGTGCAGGCTTTTGTATGCAAACCAAAGGTAAAAGATATGGAAACCCTGCAGGATGATGTTACCTTTGTGGGCTTTTACAAAAACAGAATTCTTCGCATTCTTTTGATATTTATTTTGTCTTCGCTTGGAAGTAGTGTTGCTACCTTTATAAGCGGTGCGGATATTATTGGAATGGCAGCTGGGGCTGGCGTATAAGAAAACTCTTATCATAACAAGCCGTTATATAACAATCCTTATATGGAATTTTTAATTAAATCTTGCGAAAATGGAAATATAAGGATTTTTTATGAAGAAGAAAATACTTGCAGCCCTTGCGGGGCTTTTATCATTCAGTTTTCTAGGTGCTGTAGAGCTTGTTCCAACTTCTGAGCTTCTTGCTTCTTATCTGGAACAGGATTCGGATCTTAAAAATCAGGCATTGGAACTGCAAAAAGCAAAGCTCAACCAACAGTCCACACAGATTGACAAGGGGATTAGCATTAAGCTTCAGACTGGTGATATGACTTTTACCTTTGGAGACAAATCTTCTTTTAGCGTAAAGCCTGGAGCAAGTGTTACTGTTCCTCAGGCTAATAATCTTGGACTTAATCTGAACAGCCAGCTTAGTGTTGCAGACGGAAAAACAAACTTTGACAGCGCAAGTGCAACTCTTAGTGTAGATGTAATTTCTTCAAATAAAGCTAACCGCGAAATCAGTTTGCTTCAGCAGGAACGCAAGGTTTTGGAAGCAGAACGCAGTCTTACCACTAAAGCTTTGGACAAGGAAAAAAGCTTTTACAAAAGCCTGAGCAATTTAATGAACAGCGTTACTTCTGTACTCAGTAAAAAATCAACAGTTTTTGACGATAATGTTTCGTTCGAAAAAATAAAGCTGCAAGGTTATGCGTCCGACTCTGCTTCTTATGTAAAAGCAGAATTAAAGCTTTATACTTCTGAGCGTGATTATGAAGCTGCGGTTCGTAGTCTAATAAATGATTACAAATCCTTTTATCTTAGCTGCGGGCGCGAAATAGAAATTCCTGAGGACGCAGATTTTAAACAGCTTATTCCAACAGACATCGTACAGGTGGAGGCTGTAGATATCACTTCGTTAGACAAAAATAAATACAAGGATATCGAAAGCAATGAATGGAGCCGGCAGATTAATCAGATGAACCGCGATGCTTCTACAAAGCTTACGCTTACAGCAAACGGTGGTTACAGCTACAGAAATACAAATGGTAAATCAAGTAATTCTGTAAATGCGGGTGTAAGTGGTTCTTATGAAGGAATTGGTCTTAATGCAAGTGTGAGTGTTCCGGTTGCTGATGAAAAGAATTCTCCATCTCTTACAGTTGGACTTTCCTGGACTCCAAATACAGCAAAGAAAAATAAGATTTCTGACCAGCTGGAAGAAATTGCAATAGAGCAGGAACAGATGAAGCTTGATTCTGCATATTCTTCTTACGAAACAACTGTTCAGGAACGCGAGCTTAAGCTTTCAGATATCCTGTGGAATATTCAGACTAATCAGACAAACTTAGAAATGTACGAAAAGGTAGAAGCAAACATGAAAAGCTATTATGATCGTGGCCTCATTTCTGAAAAAGATTATTCATCTGCCTGTAACAGTACAGTTCAGGCAAAGGTAAAACAAATCAACGGATACATTGATTTGATAATTTATAACAACGAAGTTAACGCAATGTTTGTGGAGTAAAATATGAAAAAGAATAAAAAAATGAAGAAAGGTGTAAAAATACTGATTATCATATTGGTTGTTGTTGCGGTGATTGCAGGTGTGCTTATAGGACTGCGCTTTTTCCTGAACAAGGATAAAAATACAGTTCAGTTTTATACTGTAAATAAAGAAACTTACGAAAACGTAATAGAAATATCCGGAACCGTAAGTGCCGCCCAGCAGCAGACTCTTAATGCTCTTGGCGCCGGTACTGTAAAAAAGGTTTATGTAAAGAAGGGCGACACCGTAAAAAAAGGTGATATCCTTGTTCAGCTTGATGATTCCGAAGAAGTATATAATCTTGAAAAACATGACTACAACATGGCAACAACAAAGCTCAATGGTTCTCCGCGGGATCTTAGCCTTATGGAAACTCAACGCGTTGCTCTGGTTCAAAAGATTGCAGACCGCAAAGTAGTTGCTTCTTTTGATGGGGTTATTGTAGAACTCAATGCAGTAGAAGGAAACTCTGTAAAAGCCGGTGATAAAATTGGAACCCTTGTAAATCTTGATTATCTTACTGCCGAAGTAGAAATCCCGGAAACTGATGTAGCTAAACTCGAAATTGGACAAAAGGTAATTCTTGAATTTACTGCGTCTACAACAAAAGGAAGCGGCTATGTAGAAAGCTGGCCTGCAATTGGGGAGCTTACAAACCGTGGAGCTTCTGTTGTAAAAGCTACAATTCACATTGATGATTATCCAAAAGAGATTCTTCCAAACTATTCTTTTACAGGAAAAATCCAGATAGAAGAGCCTGTAGACAATATTACTGTAGAGCGTTATGCAATCGGTTATGAAGACGGACAGGCTTATGTAATTCTTGCCCGTGGAAACGAAAAACGCAATGTAGAAGTTGTTCAGTATGGTCGCGACTATGTAAAGGTTTTGAGCGGTCTTGAAGGTGGAGAAGTACTGTTGCAGGCGGGAGAAATTCCTAAGTCCGGAAGTGCTGCTAACCGTAATAGAGGCGGTCAGGGTGGTATGCCTAACGGTGGAGGTGGTTCCGATGGTTCTAGTGGAAGCGGTCGTAGCGGCGGCGGAGCTGGTGGTGGTGGCGGAATGCCTTCCGGAGGCTTCCCTGGTGGCGGTATGCCATTCTAAGGACACAATATGAGTGACACAGTTGTACGTCTTGATAATGTAGTAAAAACCTATTCAATGGGCGAAAGCGAAGTTCACGCCCTGGCTGGGGTTTCGTTTGAAATCCAGCAGGGAGAATTTCTTTCGATAATGGGACCATCCGGTTCGGGTAAGTCTACATGTATGAATATGATTGGTTGTCTGGATAGACCAACCTCGGGCATTGTAGAAATCAACGGAAGAGAAACTGCAAAGATGAACGAAAAGGAACTTGCTGTTTTGAGAAATCAGACGGTAGGCTTTGTATTCCAGCAGTATCATCTTATTTCGTCGATGAATGTTTTAGAAAATGTAATGCTGCCGCTTAAGTATGCGCGGGTAGAGCATAGTGAACGTGTGGAGCGTGCAAAACAGGCATTGGAGGCAGTAGGACTTGCGGATCGCCTTAAGCACAGACCTCATGAGCTTAGTGGTGGTCAAAAGCAGCGTGTTGCAATTGCGCGGGCTATGATTACCCAGCCAAAGATTCTGCTTGCAGATGAACCGACCGGAGCCTTGGATTCAACAACCGGGAAACAGGTTATGGAACTGTTTGCAAGAATTAACAAAGAACAGGGAACAACAATAATAATTGTAACTCACGACCCTGGTATTGGTGCATCGACAGAGCGCTGTATAAGAATATTGGATGGGAAAATACAAGACTCGCAATGATGCGGCGTAGGAAACAAGGATTTTTTATGTGGGAAGATTTTATAAATGCGCTCAATAACTTCAGGCGCAACAAAACAAGGACTTTTCTTTCTCTTCTGGGAGTTATCATAGGTGTTGCCTCTGTAATTATAATTACAAGCATTGTTTCTTCCTCCACAAAACAGGTTTCGGATTCCTTTGGTTCTGTTGGACTTGATATGGTAAGCGTAAGCTCCGGTGGTATGTGGCGTGGACGAAGTGCTGTAAGCCTTCAGTTTAATGATACCTTCCGCGATAATCTTTTTGACAATGTAGAAAATATCAAAAAGGTCTGGTATAAAAACAGCCTTAGTGCAACTCTTACTTATGGTCAGACATCTGGTTCTGTAAGCTGTTCTGCAATTGAAACAGGCTACCTTGAAGCTTATAATCTTGAACTTGAAGAAGGCGGCCGCTTTTTTAATGTAACAGATAACGAAGAAGGTACACAAAAAATCATTTTGAATCATGATACTGCAACCAATTATTTTCCGTCGGGAGATGCAGTTGGTAAAAAGATTCTGCTTGTTGTAAATAGAGTTACTTTTAATTTTGAAGTTATTGGTGTACTCAAAGAACAAACAACCGGAATGGAAAATGGGTCGGCTTTTATTCCCCGCGGTTTTTATAATAAAAAGATCCAGCCAAACGCCCAGGCTGCACAGATTATTGTTCAGTGTATTTCCGAAGATAAGGCAACAAATGTTGTAGATAAAATAAAGGAATATTGTACTTCGCTTACAGGAACAGATACTTCGGTAAATGTAAGCAGCATGCAGTCTATGCTCGAACAGATCAGCAAAATTACTTCCACTCTTTCTACCATGCTTAGTGCCATTGCGGCAATTTCGCTTTTAGTTGGTGGTATTGGAATTATGAATATCATGATTGTAACTGTTACCGAGCGCAAGCAGGAAATTGGAATCCGTAAAGCTCTGGGTGCAAGCCCGCGCGACATAAAGCAGCAGTTCCTTGTTGAATCTGCAAGCATTACACTTATTGGCGGTGTTTTTGGAATTGGGGTAGGAGCCCTTTTAAGTCTTGCAATAGAGTATGTCCAAAAAATTTCTTATGTGGTAAACGGTAATGCCTGTCTTATAGCATTTGTGTTCAGCGTGTTTGTAGGTATTTTCTTTGGTTTGAATCCGGCAAGCCGTGCGGCCAAGCTGGATCCTGTTGTTGCACTTAGTGGCGAATGATGTGTAAGATTAATATCCGTCACTCATCTCGCGGTTGGCATCCTTCTTACAAAGCTCATCATAAACAAGAGAGCGCCTGCGAAGATCTTCCTTAAGCTCTTTAGGGAACGGCATATTGCGCCAGAAGATTCCGCGTACGTCTTTTTCCAGGCGCTGAACTCCGGTAGATTCCTTTGTCATCCACAGAATGTAGTCTTCAATAAAGAATTCCTTTACGTCACCCTTGAGCTTCATCTGGTCAAAGTGCTGGTAGTACTGACCGGTAAGTCCTTCTTCCATCCAGTAGTAAGAAGCCTTTTCCTTAGCAACCTGCCATCTCAAATCTGCAACAGCTGTAAGAACGGCAATGCGCAAATCCTTTGGATACATTGGAACAACAATTCGTCCGCGGCTGGTTACACGGTTATAACGGTCGAACGGTTCCCAGCAAAAGCCTCTGTCGCCATAAGTTGGAACAAGACATACATAAGGAACAATTCGGTTTGGAACATTTTTATGAACACGGCAGAAAACACCCGGGTCAATGGATTCAATCCAGCGCAAAACTTCGATTACGTTTTCGCGGGTACCGGTTCCGTTTTCTGTACAGTGATAGAATTCGCGGGTAAACATGGGGAACTGGTTTCCGCGGCGTCCGATTGTCATTTTGGCCATCTGACGGATTGTTTCAAATTCAATATTAATTGCACTTGTATCAATCTGAACAACAGGACCAGAATCTGCAATCTTATTCTGTACGTTATCATAAACAGCCTTTGCTTCCTGGTATTCTTGCAGGGCCTTAGATAGCTCCTTATCATTTTTAGAAAGACGGTGAAGAAGATCAGTTACTTCAGAAAAGAGCTTGCGCTGACCTTCAGAAAGACCCTGAGTATGTGGTTCCATGCCAATAATAGGACTGTGCTGGCAAAGTGACTCAATTCTTCCTTTGAGCTCAACCTCGAGCATGGAACGTTCGTTTTCTTTTATATTCAAAATGTTTTCTGAGCTCTGAAGCTTACCGGAGTTTTTAGACTGGAGCTGCATAAGTCTTGCCTGTTCTGCCGAAGCAGCCTGATCAGGTGTAAGATTCTTTTGCGGCATCTTCTTTTCATCGGTCATGGAATTGTTCATTCGTCCCGATGCAATTTCTTTGAACCATTCATCTACATAAAGGATTGGTTCTCCGGTTTTATTTTCATAAATGATATGAGAGAAGAAGTCCTTCTGCTCTGCTTTAAAAAGAGAAGGAAGAAGAACACCAAATCTCATGAGCATGCGTTTTGGCATTGGAAGATTAATTTCTGCCATTTTTGGAGCCATTCCGCGAAGAAGCTCCCAATAACAGGTTACAATCTGCTGACGGTAAACGGCTCTGTCTTTTGGATCCTGGCAGGTCAGATATTTTGAAAGAATCTGATGTACGCGCTGGGCAGACTGGTTTTCGTTTGTAAGAGCGGTCTTATAATATTTTGGATCGTCGTAAACACCACTGGAAGTTTCGTTTTTAAGCTTTTCGAGAGGTGCAAATTCCTTAAGGCTAAGATTAACCTCATGAATACTGCCTTTTGGAGCACCGGTAGAAGACCCCGAAGATGAGCTGTGAGAGTCAAGATCAAAACTATTAGCGGCGGATGGCATTTTGTCAATATCTTCAATCGATAATGACGATTCTGATTCAGATGCAGCCGCTACGTTGCCTAAAAGTGCTGCAATCTCTGGGTCTAATTCTTCCATATAAACGGACTCCTTTTATAATTATACCATTATAACACAGAATCATTTATTTGCAATAATTCACTACCTGTTCTGTTATGAGAGGGACAAGCTGCTTTTTGCGCGAAACAATTCCCTGTAAAAGATAAACGTTTTCTTCCTGACGTGGGAAGGTAATAAACTGTTCGAATTTTGGATCACAGGACATAAGCAGAAGACTCGAAAGACTTGTGATATCGGTAACCATAAGGCACGAAAATAGCGCTTTTCGGCTGCGGGCTTCGATTTCGAGTTCTTTGAGGAAGTCTTCCTTGCGTTCCATAACTTCTTTTGTGCTGCCAACTTCTATCTGGCTTACAGTGTAGCTGACCTTGCCTTCTGTATATTCCTTAAGATCCTGTCGTACAAGCTCTCCGGCATCGCGGCCGTTTATATTACTTCCTGCAATAAGGATTTCGTTTCCAATTTCCTTAATGTCTAAATCCGAAATATTAGAAAGGTATTCTGCAGTTTCGCGGTCTACATCTGTTGTTGTTGCCGACTGAAGAATGAGGGTATCCGAAAGAATTCCGCAAAGTAAAAGAGGAGCAATATCCTTTGGAATAGGAATTTTATATTCTCTGTAAAGATTTGCAATCTGAGTTGCTGTTGAACCAACCGGTCTGTTAATAAAGGTAATAGGATTTTTTGTAGGAATAGCGCCGATTCTGTGATGGTCTACTACCTCTTGAATTGTATAATGTTCAATTCCTTCTACAGCCTGACTCATTTCGTTGTGGTCTACAAGAATTACTTCGATATTCGGTTCCTTCATAAGGTCGTGTTCCGAAATAATTCCTATAACCTTGTTTTCTTCATCAACTACAGGAAGGTATTTACAGTGTGCCTGCTGAAGCAGCTCCTTTATTTTTGAAACCGTGTCGTTTATATGAACGGTTTTGATTTCTGTATCTCCCATAACACTTACTGGCATGGAATAGGCAATGAGCATAGAGGTTGGAGAAGTTGAATACGGACTAACAATTACGCTTACACCGTTTTTTTCTGCAAGGTCGCGCAGTTCTTTGTTAATCACGTGGCCCGAAGTTGTGATGAGCAGTTTTACCTTGTGCTCAATACACATTTTATGAATGTCTGCACGGTCAGAGGCAATTACAACAATGTCTTCGGTTGCATGGGCTTCCAGACGGCGGACAAAGGTTTGAGGGCTTGAAGATCCAACGTGGATAGAAGCTTTAAAGTTCTTGTCTGCGTCATCGGCAATGATTATTGGCTGGGCGTTAAGGGTTTTTTGAATAAGATTTATTGTAGTAGAAAAGCGGTGCTTTTTTTCGGGATTTAAAATTGTAAGAACTCCCTTGGCAAAACCTGAATAATGCAAAAGAGAAAGATAGTGACCGTCCTTGTCTACAACAGGCATGACCCTGTTTTCGGATTTTTCCATGCGGGCAATAGATTCCCAAACAGAAATATCTTCTGTTACAGTTTCTACATTGTTCTGCATAAAGTATTTAACTTTTGGAACAAGGTCTGGAAGATATTCGGGGCGGGGTACATTAAATTTTTTAAAGATATAAGCAGTTTGTGGATTTAGGTGACCGGCTCTGGCGGCTTTGTATTCTTCGTAGCCCAAAAGATTTTTGAGACGTGCATAACCAACAGCCGAAACAACAGCATCGGTATCCGGGTTTTTGTGGCCTATGATGTAAACTGTTTTTTTCATTGAGCGCTCCAAACGTTTCCTTGTTTTTGATTATTTGCAATTGTCCATAAAGCGTGATCCTGTGCAGGCTCTACACCGCATTTTTTGAACAGGTCCGGCAGGTTTACAAATTCATAACCCTGAGCCTGTAATTCAGGAACTATGCGGTCTACAGCCTCAAGTGTTGCCTTGTTTCCTTCCATTACGTGTAAAAGATAAAGAACTCCATTTTCTGTGCTATCCAGCATAACCTTGTAGCGGAAATCGGCATCTTTATCTGGTTCCCAGTCGTTGCAGCCCCGTCCGCAGATAAATGGAACTTTTATATTCTCATACATCAGTTCACTAACGCTGATGTAAGGTGGACGAAAGAAGGTGGGACGAACTCCTGTTATTTCTGTAATCAAATCATCACATTTTTTATATTCTTCTTTGATTTGTTCTGCAGTCATCTGGCCCATAAAACCATGTGACCAGGAATGATTTTGAATATCGCAGCCAAGACTAACGGCTCTGAGAATTACCTTTTTATTTTCTTCTGTAATTTTGTTTCCAATTAAAAAGAACGAAGCAGGAACCTTGTATTTTTCGAGGATATCAAGCATATCATTCATTGTAGTATCGCCTGGTGTATTGTTTGGTCCGTCATCAAAAGTGAGACAAAGATATTTACTCATAATTCTTTTACTCCTTCTCCGGCTCCACAGGCAAAGAAGGCCCCCTGGTAACCGATTTTTTTGGTATATTCTGATTGTACCTGGTCTATAAAATTCTGGATACAATCCTTATGAACTAAAGCAATTGCACAGCCTCCAAAGCCGGCTCCTGTCATACGGGCTCCAATACAGCCTTTTATTTTGCGTGCGGCTTCTACAAGAGTGTCCAATTCTATTCCTGTAACCTCGTAGTCGTTTTTGAGGGAGTCATGTGACGCATATAAAAGTTCTCCAAGGAGTTCAAGATTATTACTTTTAAGTGCATATACAGATTTAAGAACTCTGTCCATTTCGGTAACGCAGTGACGCACCCTTTTATAAATAACAGGTTCTTTTATGCACGAGCCCCATTCTTCAAACTGAGCAACACTCATTGAACAAAGGTCCGGTATATCGTGGCCGGCTGCCTGCAAAAGCTCCAGACCTTTTTCGCATTCGCTGCGTCTTTCGTTGTATTTTGAATCTGCAAGGCGGCGCTGTTTTTTTGTGTTCATTACAATAAAGCGGTAATCACCCAGTAAAAGCGGAACATATTCGTGTTCAATTTTTGCGCAATCCAAAAGCTCTGCCGTGTCTTTTTTTGCCGTGGCAATTATGTATTGATCCATAATTCCACAGTTTACGTTCATAAATTCGTGTTCACTCTGCTGACCCATTAATGCAATTTGTTTGCGGGTAAGACCAAAATCAAAGAGGCAGTTTACAGCCCAGGCAAAACCGCATTCCAAAGCAGATGAAGAACTGATTCCTCCTGCGCTTGGAACATTACTTGCTATTAAAACTTCAAAACCGCAGGGGAATGTACAGCCGCGTTTTTTCATGCAGGAAAGAATTCCGTTTAAAAAATTTGCGTAGTCGCTGGCAGAGTCAAAAGTAAAATTATCGTTTGTGTCAAAGGTGTAGTTGCCGTCAAAAAATAAATCCTGGTAAAGGATTTTGGAATCGCTGCGCTTGCGGATTGCACAATAAAGATAACGGTCAATTGCTGCGGGAAAAACCTTGCCGCCGTTGTAGTCAATGTGTTCGCCTATAATGTTTATTCTTGCAGGAGAAGCAAAAATGCGTGGAGCTCCGCCATTTCCGTAAATATCCAAAAATTCTTTGCGAAGCTGTTCTGGTGTGATTTCGTATTTTGGTTTCATGGCTTATCTTATGATTCGTCCTTCTTTGTTTTTGATGCGGTTTGCATAATCAAATATATCTTTAAGAGGAGTGTCAAATTCCATTCCGCCAAGCGGCATTTTTCCAGGCTCAGGAATAATAAAGCTTGCATTGTGGATGTCGCTTCCGCTGGTTACAGGGAAGTCATACTGTCTGGCATAAAGCTCGGCAAGTTCATTTTCGGTAGGCTTGTTGCCGCCATTGTAAATTTCTACACCATGTACATCGCGGGGATGAACGTGAATAGCCTGAATATAATATCTAAGGCGGAAAGGATGTGCCTGAATCATAAGGCCGCCTTCCCGGTTTACAGCTTCAAACAGTTCTGTATGTCTGATTGTTTCAATTTCGGGATGATCATAAAGCCAGTTTTTGTCCAGACCATAAACAAGATAGTCGTCGCCGTCAAAGGTCTGTTCAATTCCAAAGAATACTTTAAATTCCCGGTCGGTTCCAAGCAGACCGTTTTTTTCGTTGAATTCGCGGGCTTTTTTTAAAGCTGCCTCATAGCCGCTGCAATAAACGTCTATGCGGTCCTGCCAGTTTCCTTCGCGGGGAGCTGCAGTGTTGCCGCCAAAAAAGTGGTCAGTAACAAAGATTCCGGAATATCCTGCTTTAAAAAATGGTTCAATATAATCAGCCCCGTCAGTTACACCACAAGCACTTCCCTGACAGGTATGTAAGTGAGTTTCGTATTTGTAAGTCATAGCTTAATTATATATTATTTGAGGAATTTATTATAGTAATATTTGAGAGAGCGGCAGCGTCTATTCCTGCTTGCTCATTTCCAGTCGGGTAAGAACTTTTTTGTCGGGCGTAATGCAAAGATTTTTTTCCTGAGTTGGAATTACAAGACCTTTTGGTCCGTTTTTTGCACGGCGGAGATACTTTACATGAGTATAATAAAGGTCAACCTTGGAATTGTTTCTTGCTTTAGAATAATGCACCGCAAGATTGCCCGCATCAATGAGGATTTCGAGAGGGACGGTTTTTCCTTTTCTGTTTTTGATAAACACATAACCGCCTGCAAAATCGCGTACATGCAGCCATAAATCATCGCCGCGTACATAGTGACGGAGTAACTCATCATTTTCGTTGGCATCGCGTCCCACAAGGATGTACCAGCCGTTGTCCGTATAATCAAGGCCAGGATGCTGTTTTTTCTTTTTTTGCTCGGGTGCTGAATCCTTTCTGAGCAGCTGTTCTATTTTTACCGGGTTCTGCTCGTTTTTAATTTCTTCATAAAGAGAGTCCAGCTTACTTATCTGTTTTTGGGCAATTTCTATATCGCTGGCAAGCTCTTCTTTTCCTGAAAGTGCCTTTTTGTAGCTCTTGTAATAATCGGCGGCGTTTTCCTGCGGAGTCTTTTTTGGATCAATCAGGATGCGCAGGGTAGTGCCGGTTTCGTAATCTTCACATTCAAGAAACTTAGACTCAGGAGTGATGAGGTGACCCCAGCTTAAAATTAAATCT
>JAILBH010000105.1 GCA_024681195.1 Treponema sp. | reverse complement strand
CATAAATACTTTTTAAAAGATGGTGTTTATGAATGGATGAATATTGTAGGCTTTGATGCTTCCTATAACTTTAAGCATTTTGGTATTCCTGTTCAGATTTACAGCTCTGTAGGATATGTTCATAACTGGTTTACAAGTATTGGAAATTCAAAGCCATCTGCCAAAACCTCTTACAAAAAGTACAGCAGCAGTGAATATAAAGAAAATAGAGGTGTTGTAATTTCTGTAGGAATCAGAGCATTTGCTTTCTAATTAAGTTTTTCTTTAATTTTAGCGGCAACCTGAACACAGCAGTTTTTTGGATAAGTATTCAGTTTTAAATTTAATTCATGAATTGAATCATAAAACTGCTGCGGACAATTCTTAATTTTATCTAACGCATCAATAAACTCTGCTTGAGTAGATGGCTTTAAGCCCGGTGTATTTTCCATATAATCCATAACAAAGCCTGATGTTTTAAGTTCTTCTTCCAGATCATAAGGCAGAAAAAGCATTGGCCGCTCCAAAGGCATGTAATCAAGATAAATAGAAGAATAGTCTGTTATGAGTGCATCAAAGATATTTATATAATCCATTACTTCGGTATATTTTTTTGCAGAAAATAATGAGACGTTTTTCATTTTAAGAATATCCTGGGGAATTGTTTCTTCGTAAGCCGGATGGAAGCGTACATATATATGAATATTATTTTGGATTAGATAATTTTCAAGAGCAGTAAAATCAAAATCGGCAAATGGGAATAATTTTACTTCTGAATGCTTTCTCCAGGTAGGAGCATAAAGAATCTTAAAATCATTTTTATTAATTTCCGGCAGCTTTACAGGTTCGTTAAAAAGTGCATCTGTGTAGGGTTGTCCTGCAATAATTGTACGCCTTGTAGAAGTTCCCATTGATTTAGCAACAAGCTTAGACATAAAATCTGAAGTTGCAAGCGAGCAGGTAATGTTTGATTTATTTAAAAAGTAATAAAGCTTTTTAATTAAATGGCCATCTTTTTCTGTAAAACCAAGTCCCTTTAAAAGAATGCCATGTCCCAGGTGAAGTACATAGCGGCGGAATCTTAAGAACAATCCACCAAGCGGTAAATCAAGCCAGGATACAACCCAGGCTGCAGCCTGAATGGCAATCTTTTTTCCTTCTTTTGTTCTGGTATCTATAAAGTGATTTCCATATTGTTCAATCAGGGCATGACGTTTTTCATCATCATTTACAACAAATTTTACAGTGTAGTCGGGCTCATTTTTAAGAAAGTGTAAAAACAGATGTTTTGAGTTGGAGTTAAAGCAGTCGCAGTGCATTCCGCAAAAAACAATCAGTTTTTTATCGCGTTTAGAAATTAAAGAAAGAAAAGCGTAGGGAAGACTTGATATAATATGATGAAGTCGAGATGAAGTATAGCGGTGCTGATTTTTTTCTGCCGATTGCTGCTTATTCATTTTGTTAGTCTCCATATGGTCCAAAATCAAGTTCTACTATTGTGTGATAATCATTTACTCTCTTATCTTCAGGAGGCGGAGTCATATAGTCTCCATACTGTTCTCTAAGGAAGGTATCATAATCTTTTGGAATAGGGTATTGCTTTCCTTCAAACTCTGTTGTTGTAAGCTCTGTTACAGTTTTACGGAGGTGTCTTTCCTTTTTGTAGGAAGTGCCGCCTGCCATAAGAAATACCCATTTGGAAGCGGGATTTTGATACTTTAAGTGATAATTGTCAAGTTTTTTTATAAGCTTATCCAATGGAATAATTTTGGAAAAGAAAGTGATGAGCCCCAGAATGAGTTTTTTGATTTTACTGTCTTGTCCGTATTGATATCCAAGTCTCATTCCTGCAGCTTTTTTGAGCATAATAAAAGTATTGCCATAAAGCATGCTGTGAAAATCATTATCCGGTAAATCATCATATGGAAACACTTCTACAAAAATGCCATTATGAAGATTTAAATCTTTACGATGTTTTTCTACAAATCTGGTTCCGTTTATGCGGATTCTGGCAAGCTCAAAATCGGCATTGCCTTTTTCTGTAGAAGGAGTCTGTAAGAAAAAGTGTTCTGTGTCCAGATCTGTTTTGCAGTATTCTATAAACTTGTCATAATCAGTGCGCAGCATTCCAATATCAATATCGTCATCCCAGGGAATAAAACCTTTGTGTCTGATGGCTCCAATAAGATTTCCTGCAATTAAAAAATATTTAAGGTCATGCAATTCACAGATGCGTTTTACTTCATCAAGGGCCTTTAATTCAACTAGCTGGAGTTTGCGAAGAGTTTCGGGTGTGAAAAGAACTTTTTTTTCTGTCTCCATTCTTAATACCTTTGTAAAATCTTTTTAAGAGTTAAAAACCATTCTGGGCGAAGCTTGTAATATTCACCTCCCCATATAGGAGCTAAATAAGTACCAAAGCATTTCTTAAAATCATTAAGTCCTTTTGTCTTGCCGTTTCTGCGATTGAGCCAGGCTCCTCCTGTTTCAAAATATCCGGTTTTACCAAAAGATTCACGAAGTATACAAATTACTTTAAATAAAAGATATTTATTAACTCCAACTTCTTTATTGTTTTTAGAATCGCCCCACCAGTAGTAGGCTGTGTTATTATAAATCAAAATTGCAACACTACAAATTACTGTATTAGTTTCTTTTTGTTTTAAGAAGAATACCCGGCATATTCCTTTAGGTATTAAATTGAAGAACATCTCTTTATGGTAATCATCTGCAATTATTCCTCTTTTATTATTTGTTCTTGTGTATGTTTCTTTGTGTAAATCTATAAAAGTCTGGCAATCTTCCTCACAGGATTTTCCTTCTATAATTTCGTAATTTCCACCAGCTTCAATTTTTCTGATTGCCTGTCTTGTAGTTTCTTCACAATCAGCAAGCATTCTGTCATCAGGTTTGGAAAGATCCACAACATAGGTATAACGGATTTTTGGAGTAAAATTAAAATAAATTAAAGGATTTATAGCCGTTTTATTATCAATGTTTGCCTGGGTTAGTGGAGGTAAATCAATATCAAAAGTTTTAATATTATGTTTTTTGATGTAAGAATCTATGTAATTTTCAAAACATTCTTTAACCTTTTTAAACTGTTTTTTTGGCAGATTATCTTTTACGACATATCCCCATCTTGAGTGAAGCTTTTCTTTTTTTATTCCCAATTTAGAAAGGACTGGGTGATCATTTGTTTTGTGAAGTTGAATTGCAAAAAGTATTTCATCATTATTATCTTTATCAACAATTGCAAAAGAAAGATTTTTATAGGTTTCGCTTCTATCAAGACCAATCATATCATAAAGATGATAAGCCCAGCCCATGGAATTAGAAGTAATAAAAGTATTCCATTGTTCAGCATTAATCTCGTTTTGATGCTTTATGATGCAGTCCATATAGTTTCTCCTGATTCGTAATTATAATTCAAAAGTAGATTTTTCTGGAAGAATTTTTTCAAATGCTTTTGTAATTTCAGACATTTTTTTATCATAATCAATACCCGAAATTTCATCAGTATCGTCATCAATACAAATCTCCGAATATTTTTGATTTATAATTGCGTTGGTATCTTTAAAAGTCCATTCACTTATTTTAATCATAGGTTCATTTTTGCGATGGTTTACTGGTGTAAAGTTTCCTTTGCATAGCTGCCAGTATCTGAAAAGCCATTGATTTACATCTTCCAGTTCATTCCTAAACTTATGATTTGCAGTGCGTTCAAGAGCTTCCTGGCAGTTATTCCAAACATCGTCAAAGGTGCTTTTAAGAAAAGAATGTGCGGAATGACGGATAGAAATAGAAGCAATTGTGTTATATGGAGTGTATGCAATATTTTTTATAAAATCTTTACCAATCAAAGGATTAAACCATTTTAAGGGAGCGTTTTTTATAACCTGACTTTTGGTAAAGTTTTTGTTAATTTCTATCATATTATTTAATTGAATATGAGGAGTTCTTGTTCTTCCTTTTCCAAGTCCAAGCACTGTAAAAGAAGCTGAATCGCATGGCAAATTATTTTTAAAAAAATAAGATTCTTTTAATGGTGAAGTGAGGAAAATATCATCATTAAAATAAACAAATTTTTCGGCCAGACCCGGAATTTTATTTATAAATAATTCAATCGGATGACTTGAAAAAACAGGTAAATATTCAGAAGGAATATAATCGCTGTGTTTAACCCAGTTAAGTTTGGAGGAACTAACATTCAGCCAGTCAGGTTTTTGTCCACAGGTAATAAAATGAATTTTGTTTACCCAGGGTGTAAACTTTTCTATTCCCCTGAACCAGTATTTTAGAAGTCCATAATCTCTGTAACGTTCTGCCCTTAAATCAAGATTTTTTTTTGCAGCAGGAGACCATTTATTGAATTCTTTTATCCATTCAGGATCATTTCCATCAACCCATGGAAGAACAAAATCAATGTTGTTGTTATTCATTAGAAGGAAAGCTCCTTTATTTGCTTCTTACATCTGTATCATTTGAAAAATGGCTGTCTGCCTTCTTTTTCATCTGTTCATAGTTTTCATAAATCCGTTGTTTAAGATTTGATGAGCTTACACCAGCCCCATAAGGGAAGTATACAACATCTACACCAAGTTCTTTTAAATAATCATATTTACCGGCCCAGTCATCTCCTACAACAAATACATCAAAGTTTAATTTTTTTACTTTATCTGCGTGATCAAGTGAATGCTGAGGAATTACAATATCCGGATATTTGAGAGCCTTTACAAGAGCAATGCGTTCATCAAAAGGAATAATAGGCTGACTTTTATAGCTTTCTACAAGTTCGTCTGTATTTACACCCACAATAAGAATGTCTCCAAGGGAGCGTGCGTATTCAATCATTTTAATATGATTAGCATGAAGCATATCAAAGGTTCCACTTGTATATACAACAGTTTTTCCTGCAATCATTATAATACCTCTTATATAAGTTTTCGTTTTGCCAGATCTTCAAAAACCTGAACAAGCTTGTCTATTTCTTCATTTGTAATTGAACCAATATGACCTACACGAAATACTTTTTCGGCCATATCTCCGCCGTTAGGGCAAATCCAGATTCCATATTCATCTTTAATTATTTCAAAGATTTTATGTGCATTTACACCTGGGGTTGTAGGCATAAGGGCTGTAACACAATTAGATGTACTGTCTTTATCTGTAAATAATTTAAAAGGAAGCTGTGAGATTTTGCTTCTAAAATATTGTGCACGTTCTGCAGCAGCTTTGTTCATTGCTTCAATGCCACCATTTGCTTCAATACGTCGTAATTTTTCATTAAGCATTAAAAGTGTTCCAACTGCAGGTGTAAATGGAGTTTGTCCGCGTTCGCCATTTTTAAGATAATCTGCATAATTAAAATACATGCTTTTTACCTTATTATTATAACAGCGCTTTTGTGCTTCTGCATCCATTACTGTAAAACTCATAGAAGGGGGAAGTGCAAGAGCTTTCTGGCTTCCTGTAATTGCTGCATTTATGTGCATTGTCTTCATTGAGATTTTATCTGCCAGAAAACCGCTTACTGCATCAACAAAAAGAAAACATTCGTTGCGATTACAAAAATCTCCGACAAGATTCATATCATAAAGGACTCCTGTAGAGGTTTCGCAAAGCTGTA
>JAILBH010000082.1 GCA_024681195.1 Treponema sp. | reverse complement strand
GTTCAGCCTGATACAACAATCATTATCATTGAATCTATGAAGATGGAACTTGAAATCAAGGCTGGTGCTTCAGGTAAAGTTCACTTTGTTGCCGCAACCGGTGCCCAGATTGCACAGGGACAGACTGTAGCTCAGATTCAGTAGGGATTAATTATGGAAACAGAATTAAACAATAGAAAAGATAAATTTAAGTACCTTAAGATTACAACCATAATCTGTCTTATGGCTGTGGCACTCTCTTTTGCGGGATGTGGCAAATCTGGCGGCCCTTCGACAGGCTCAGGGACCGCAAGCTCTCACAGTACAACAATCGTTAAGGGGTCAGAAAATATCAAACCTATTTCGGTTTCTTCCTTCTTTAAGAACGTAGGAAAGAACACAGGTATTTATAAGATGATTCATACTCCAACTGCTGCAGAGCTTGCAGAAGAAAAGGCTTCTAAAGAAGCAATGGAGCATGCAAAAGAAGTACAGGCCGCTCAGGCTGCAGCAGATTTAGCCGCTCATCCGGTTAAAGGTTGGCAGCGCCTTATCATGCTTGCAATCGGTTTCTTAATTGTATACCTTGCAGTAGTTAAGGGCTTTGAACCGCTTCTTCTTATTCCAATTGGTTTTGGTACAATCCTTGTAAATATTCCTGGTGCCGGCATGGGAGACGCTCCTGACGGAATGCTCCACATTATTTACAACGCCGGTGTTGGTAACGAGTTCTTTCCAATGCTTATCTTTATGGGTATTGGTGCCATGACAGACTTTGGTCCGCTCATCGCTAACCCAAAAACAGCCCTCCTTGGTGGTGCTGCTCAGCTTGGTGTATTTGCAACCCTCTTTGGTGTAGCATCTATGAACTTTATCCCGGGAATTGACTACAACATGAAGCAGGCTTGTGCAATTGCCATCATTGGTGGTGCCGATGGTCCAACTTCTATTTATGTATCCGGTAAGCTTGCTCCGGAAATGATGGCTGTAATTGCAGTTGCCGCATACTCTTACATGGCCCTGGTTCCTATGATCCAGCCGCCAATTATGAAGCTCCTTACTAGCAAGAAAGAGCGCCTTATTAAGATGAAGCAGCTTCGTCCTGTTTCTAAGACAGAGCGCATCCTCTTCCCATTGCTTTTACTGGTTGTAACAATTCTTCTTCTGCCGCCTGCAGCTCCACTTATCGGTATGCTCGCCTTTGGTAACTTTATTAAGGAAGTTGGAATTGTTCAGCGACTTTCTAAGACTGTAGAAAACGAACTTATGAACATCGTTTCTATTCTTCTTTCTCTTGGTGTTGGTTCACAGATGACTCCGGAAAAAATCATGCACTTGAACTCATTCGGTATCATCCTGCTTGGTCTTCTTGCCTTCTGTATTGCTACAATGGGTGGACTTATCATGGCTAAGATTATGAACCTCTTCCTTAAAGAAAAAATCAATCCGCTTATCGGTTCCGCCGGTGTATCGGCAGTTCCAATGGCAGCCCGTGTTGCAAATAAGGTTGGTATGGCAGAAGATCCTACTAACTTCCTTTTGATGCACGCCATGGGACCAAACGTTTCGGGCGTAATCGGAACTGCAATTGCAGCCGGTGTATTTATTTCTACCTACGGAATGTAATATTTAGATTGAAATATGAAAACGCTCCTGTCTCAATGACAAGGGGCGTTTTTTTATATACCAACATCAATTCTAAAATCCAGCGTAAACCATTTTATCTGCTTTTGAACACCCAAGCCCGCACTAAACTTCCTTTTTTTCCTGGTAATTTCAACCTGAGTTTTTAAATCCAATTTAACCGCCCCATCATACCCCCCGTTGCACCCAATTACACCGCGCAAATCCACCTTGCCCGAACTGCCGCGTTCAAAATATAACTTTGGATTTAGTTCCAGTTTAAATTCTCCAAGCGCAACGCTATTTGAGTTTTGAATCGAGGCATTTGGAAAATCTATCTTATATTCCTGAGAAATATTTTGGATATTTACAGTTGCAGCCAGTATAAACTCCCCTCTATAGATTTTACCTGAATACTTGATTCCACATTCATTTTTGAGATTGTGCATATTCTTATGCAAATTAATATTTAATAAACTCGAAGCTCCGGCTGTAAAACCCGCGGCTTCAAAATTGCAGCCATACCGCAACTGGAGCAGTGGAGAAAGCTGCTTTCCCGAGCTTGTAATAAGGTTTTGTATGGGGTTATAGAAAACGTCAAAAATAAAGCCTGCCTTTTTAAAAAGCAGCTGATTTTCCCATCTCCAGCACGAATTAAATTTTCCAAATGGTGATTCATAAATATTTGCAAGCAGAACTGTCTTGTAATTTTTTGACAAAAAAGAAATCTGTGCATTCCAACAAAAAATTTTTCCGCTGTGAAAGCCCGGCGCTTCCAAAAACCATGCAGTAGATTCTTTTCTTTCATTTTGAAAAACACCTCCCGTAAAGCAAAAACCAATATCAAAAGCCTTAGACGGATTATATACAAGATCGAAACTTCCAACAGGAGTTTTGCCGTCATAAAAAAAGTTCATATCCGTTTTCTTAAGCTTTTGTGCTTTGTAGCCGGCTTGCACAAACAAGGCCTGTGCTTTAGAAAAACTGTCTTTTTGCGGCAGTGAAACTTCAAAAAATGAAACCGTTCTTGCATTAGAAAGTCCTGTGGAAGAAGCAACCTGCGAAAATTCCGGATTGTTCAACCGAGAAAGACTTCCTTCTGTGCTCAGATTCCCGGCCTTAAAAACAACCGGGAACGCTTTGTACCAGTGGTCTGAATTAAATGCAACTCCATAGTTATATTTGGAATCTTTTATAACTAAAGGATTAAGCTCAAGACCTCCACGCAGCTCCAAAAATGGCAATTCAAACTTAACTCCATTTAAGAGCTTAATGTTTTGTGCATGAGACAAACCACAAATCATTGTTAAATAAAACAAAAAGGCAACTAACCGTATATTCTTCATATATAGTTAATTGCCTTTTTTTTTCGAATTTAGGAAGTTTTTAGGAAAAAAAATGAAAAAAATTACACTTTTTTTAATATTTATTTAATTTTTTTAATTAACTGTACTTGTTACGTAGCTGCCGGCTTTTGAAAAATCACTAATCTCTGTGATTTTTGACTGCCAGTATTCAGCTTCGCTTTTTGTAGTGAACGGTCCAACGCGCACTCTGTAGAACAGCTTAGATTTGTTATCCTCGTAGGTGTAGATGTCTGAATTAATCTTTTTCTCAGACAATACCGAACGGGCATTTTCTGCTGTCTTTTTATTGCTATAAGCTGCAACCTGTACCCAGAATCGGGTAATGGCCTGAGCTTTAGTTTCTGTTTTCTTTGTAGAAGCAGCTGTAGCCTTAGCTGGTTCAGCCTTTGCAACAGCAGTTGTTTTTGGACTTTCTGTCTTAGCAACTGTAGTGCTCTGAGTCTGCTTTACAGCACTTGCTTTTTCTGCCTTTTCGGCCTGTTCAGCATTCTTTGTATCTTTTACATAGTAGCTTGAAGTAACAACAAGTGGTGCTTCTTCTACCTTTGCTTCGTTTTCCTTTTCAGAAAGATTTACTGTAATATTTATATTCTGTGGCTGGCTAATTGCTGCATCTGCTGCCAGCTCCTTTTTAAGAGCATTAAGATCTATAGTAGTTGACTGAGTATCTTCTGCTGTCTGTTGAGCCGGCTGATTAAAGCCCAGAACTGTAGTATTTTCTGAAACAACAAACATATCATTTACTTGAGGTGAGCTTGTAATTGCTTCCTGAGCGGCTGTACTGTTTGACCAGCCTGAATTAGTCTGCACCGGAGTTGTTTTTTCTACAGGACTAGTGCTTGCAATTCTTTTAGAAGTTCCCATTGAAGGATTAAAAATGATTGCGGCTCCGCCTACAACAACAAGCAGAAACACACAAACTGCAGCGATAATCCATAAAGTCTTTTTTTGTTCCATAATTTTCCTCTTTATCGGTCCCCCTAAAAAGCAGACCGACCACCTTAAACTAAATATCGGAAATCTAAAAAAAGAGTTTAGTGTTTTTTGCTCTAATGATTTAATTCTTTAAAATAACAATCTTCTCTGCAGGGAAGTGTTTCTGGTACTCTTTGAGAAGATTTTTTTGTGTGTGAAAGCGTTTGAGAATTTGAGAAAGTGGAAGCTTATCGCGGCGGCGGGCTCGTGCAAGGCGTTTAAAGAAAGGCGCTGTTACATAAATAACCTTATCGCATTGCTTCAAAAGCTCCGGTGTTTTATAAAGTACTGTAGCATTTATGATTGATTTTTCGTGCTGATTTATGAAGTCCTGTATCTGCTGCATTATGATAGGATAGACAATCGATTCCTGAACCTCTAGCAGTTCCGGAAAAGAAAAAAGCAGTGTACCAAGCGCGCGGCGGTTAATACTACCGTCGGCATTGGTGAGTTTGATGTTCTGCTGCTGTGCATAAGGGATAAACTTTTCTAAGATTTTATCTTTTACTTTTTCTATTGCGTCGTGTACAAGAATGTCGGCATCGATGGAAGACCAGCCTTCTTGTTCCATTTGTGAGCAGATATAGTTTTTGCCGGAAGCCATAGGGCCAACTACTGCAACAACCTCTTTCATTAATGGAACTCTCCCCAATTCTTTCCGTATTCTATGCTTACTCGCAGCGGTACATTAAGCTCTACAGCATGCTCCATCTTGTCTTTTATAAGTGCAATAGTTGCTTCAATTGTTGCCTTGTCGTCCGGACATTCAAAAATAAGCTCGTCGTGAACCTGCAGTAATAATCGGGCAGGGGACTTTGCTTCTTCCAGGGCTGTAGTAACATTTATCATAGCCTTTTTTACGATGTCTGCGGCACTTCCCTGAACAGGTGAGTTTACTGCAATGCGTTCGGCTGCTGCTTTTTCTACTTTGTTGCGGCTATTTATTCCTATAATCGGTCGTGAACGTCCAAAGATTGTTGTTACCTTGCCGGTTTGTTCTGCACCGGCTACAGTTTCTTTTATAAAGCGGTTTACGTCGGCATACATTTTAAAGTAGTTTTCTATAAATTGTGCGGCCTGTGTACGAGAAATTCCAAGGTCGTTTGCAAGACGGAACGAACTCATTCCGTAAATTACTCCAAAGTTAATTGTTTTTGCGGTACGGCGCATTTCCGGTGTTACATGCTCAGGTGGTACATCATAGATGAGCGCTGCTGTAGCCTTATGAACATCTGTTCCGTCGTTAAAGGCTTTACACATGTTTTTGTCTGCACTAAGATGGGCCAGAACAACAAGCTCAATCTGGGCGTAGTCTGCAGAAATTAAAACCTTGCCCTTTGGCGCAGTAAAGGCAGCTCGGATTTTTCTTCCGGCTTCTGTGCGTACAGGAATGTTCTGAAGGTTTGGCTCGCGACAGCTGAGTCGTCCGGTTGCGGTTCCTGTCTGAACAAAGTCTGTGTGAATGCGTCCATCCTTATCTGTAAGCTTTGGAAGGGTTTCTACATAAGTTGAATTAATCTTTGCAAGCTCGCGGTATTCCAGAATCATGCGTGGAACCGGATCAAAGGCTGCAAGCTCTTCCAGAACCGATGTATCGGTAGAATAACCGGTCTTTGTTTTTTTGCCGGCCTTGAGATGGCGCTCTTCAAAAAGCACTGTCTGCAGCTGTTTTGGAGAAGCTATATTAAACTGGTGCCCAACTTCCTTATAAATATTCTGTTCTATAAGGCCAATTTCTCTTTTAAGCTCTTCGTTGTAAGAGTTAAGCGCACTTGAATCCAGGTGAATTCCTGTAAGCTCCATTTTTGTAAGGATTGGAAGAACCTGCATTTCCATCATCAAAAGCTTTTTGAGGGTCTGGCTCTTATCTGCTTCAAACGGCTCGCGGAGCTTTAGTCCAAGCTGATATGTAAAATCTGCATCTTCTGCAGCATAACGGTAAGCCTGTTCAAGCGGAACGTCTTCAAAGGTCTGACCTTTTTTTACAATATCGCCAAATTCTATGCCCTTAAGCCCAAGCACAGTTTCTCCAAGATATTCAAGTGAATAGCCCGAACGTCCGGGATTTATGAGCCAGGCGGTTACCATTGTGTCGTAAAGCTTACAACCGCCAAAGGTGTGTTCAAAACCAGTATTATGAAGCACCTTAAGGTCAAACTTGGCGTTGTGCATTATGATTGTAACATCGCTGTCTGTAAAAATACGCGCCAGCTGTCCGTAGGCATCTTCTTTTGTGATATATTCTGACTCGCCAAAAAGCCCCTGGGACTCCTGCTGGAGCGGAATATAAACTGCCTTGCCTGCTTCATAACAAAGACTAAAGCCTAAAATGTTGCAGTTAAAGGTGTCGAGCGAAGTTGTTTCACTGTCGTAGGCGATGAG
>JAILBH010000051.1 GCA_024681195.1 Treponema sp. | reverse complement strand
TCGTTCATAGAACCTTACTTGTTCTATTCTTTCCTTCCCTATTCTGTCAAAGATCTGGATTTTGCTGTCGGGTATTTAAGTGACAGCGAATAATAATATATACTTATCTCAAAAAAGTGTCAAGAGTGCAACACGCGTTTTTTAAATATTTTTTAAAACAAGATGGACAGGATAATTAGGATAAGTTTTCTATCCTTTGTATCCTGTGCATCTTGTTTCTAAATTATTTTACCATTACGCGGCTCATTTCTACGTGGTTGTCGGAGAAATGGGCGATTACTACGTAGCAGTCGCCGGACTTAATCTGATTGTCGGAAACTGGAATTACATAACGCTTCGGGAGATTCTTGTTTGGATCCTCAGTTGTTGGTTTTCCGAAATCAAGAATCTTTTCATTCAAAGAAAGCTTATAGTATTCCCACTCAGAATAATCCCAGTTTTTGCAAACTTCATACGGCATTTCTGAAACTACGGTATGAACAAAAACCGGCTTATCGGAAGAGATAACTACAGAATCCGAAGAATTTTCATTCTGCATTAAGAAGTCATTTTCGCCAGTTCCTGGAGCACCATTGTAGCAGTAGAATGGAGTGAACCAGGATTCTCCACTACCACAATCACGACTGGAAATCTTTACATATTTTGAAGAAACCTTACTCAATTCACTCTTAGAGATTGTATATTCACACTCTAAATTTTTTCCCCAATCAATATTATCATTACCATAGGAAAGAGAGGTTCCTTCATCATAAGTTAATATAGCTGGGAAACACTTATCTGTTTCATTGAAACTAAATGCCATAAGATCTGGGGTACCACCATAATATGGTAATATAGTTTCTTTTACTTTTACTGAACCATCAGATAAAGTCTTAATTATTTTTATTTTGTCATATGATTCTGGAGAAATAAATTTAAAAATATCAATCTTATCCTCTATCTTATTAGCAGGTTCAGCATTATCACTTATTTCATATTGAATGACTACCGGCTCAGTTGATGAAGGCATTAATTTTTGCCATAAAATTTCACATTTATTATTTTCATCAAAAGACAGTTCTTCTCCCTTTCCGTTATTCTTTCCATTAAGTAATTTGATTTTTGCAGATTTAATTCCTGTTTCTGAATCTGAAATTGCAAAGGTTATTTTTCCGCCTTTTACATCACTAGATAAGACAGGTAAACTATTATCTAAAAGCTTAAAGCGGGAATCATTAGCTCCTGTTATCGCAGAAACTGTTTTTACCTCTGATGCATCAGACCACACAGAATCTTTAAATCCATAAGCCTTTATATACCAGGATTTTCCCGTATAGATAGAATCATCCTTAAAACCGAAAGAAACAGAATCATTTCCTTTTGTAATATATAAAGTTGAAGGGTCAACAGAAAAATCTGAACTACCACTATAAACAACTTTTATAAGGTCATAATAATTCCATGGATTATTTTCCATTGCTAAAGGAATTATACAATTTAAATAGCCTTCAGAAGCTTTTTTCAAAACAGGTGTTTTTAACTGTACCTCATCAACACTTCCACCTGTTGAAGATGAAAAATCTATTAACTTCTTTTCACCATAAAGAAGCCCTTCTCTCCACAATATATAATATTTTTTACTGGAATCGTATGTAAATGTATTTGTAGCGCTGGCTTTTGCTACCACATTATTAGCAGAGTCAATTATTCTCCAATTGTTAGCAAGACCACCCTTCTGTAATAAAACAGAATTGATTGTTACACTAGTTCCCGTCTTAGTCATATCAAATAATAACTGCTCTTCTGTTGAAGGGTATACATACTTTACTTCTTTTACTATCCCAATTTCAGGTATTTTTACACGAAGCAACAGTTCAAGGCCAGAAACACTATCAATTCCATATTCATCATTACCTAAATTCAGATTCCATTGGTATAAATAGGTAATAGTGGAATCTGGTTCAAACTTTGCGATTCCATGCTTATTGTTTTTACCGATATATTCACATTCAATTTCAAAGTCTTCCCGAGAGAAAAAAGCCTTTTCTCCAAAAAGAGCAATAGTTGAATCAAAAGTCTCGTCTAATTCCATAGAGAGGCTTATACGTTTAATTAAAGATTTATAATTACTTTCATTAAATACACTGGCATTTAAAACAGAATTGAGTTCATTTGTACCAACTGAAAAGTTTCCATATCCATAACTACCTCCCCAGAATCCTGTTTTCCTTATTATAGTAATAGTAGACAGTTTATCTTCTTCAGTCTTTTCTACATCATCACATACTGAAACAGAATTTTCACAGGCATCCTTTACGACAACATCTAAAAGAAATGCTCCGTCTGCATCTTCACCTTCTTTTCCGTTATCAAGCTTATGTTTTATGCAGAATCTTGTTTCATTATTCACAGTAGTAAATTGTGCATCTGGAGAAGAACTTGTATAAACAGTTTCAATTGCTGCTTCTCCAATTTTATGTCCTTCAAAATCCTGACTTCTTTTATGAGTTACTACAACACTTTGAACACCAGAATCCTTATCATAAAAACGACCGTAAATATAGATTATTCCGTTTGATGCATTCTGGAAAAAGAGATTTTCGTCGTCGGTAGTAAGAAGATTATTAAAATGAAATTTCTCACTGGCGGTTATTGTCTGCGCACTTTCCAGAGTCATCTGCTTTCTGGTAACAAAATAGTCATACTGTACAGGAGGAGTGGTTTCAACGACAGGAATGTAGTTTACTGAATAAGCAAGGCCCTTAGTATCAACCGGGAGCTCTACCCCATTCTGATTAACTGTAATTTTGTCGGTGAAAGAAATTTCTATGAGGGCGGATCCGACGTTTTCTTTTTTGATAAAGGCCATCAGGTCCTGCCATTTTGGAACTAACTTAAGCACTGTTTTTTCTTCATTGAAAACTGGAGCTTCAAAATACTCAGATACCTTTTTGTCTCCGTAGGTCAGCAGAAGATTAGTGTAATTAAACAAAGAATCATCAGCGGTAACTTCAGGAGCTTCCATTGGTATATTAAACTTTATGATTATTGGACTGTTTGCGTAGCCTGTTCCTTTTGGCTCTACATCAATAACACAAGGAATCTGTATACATTTTGCGTGAATCTCAAGTCCCTCTTTTGGATTAATTACATATGCTTTAGTTTCTGTCTGGTCGGGGTTCTCGAATTTGATTGAGTTTTCTTCTACCTGACCGGTGGTTGTGTTGATAACTTCCCAGCAGATAAATTTCCAGTCGCTGGCTGGCTTAAAACGGAGGTCAAAAGTTTCTTTCTTTTTTACTCTGATCTGATCTGGAGTTACTGTACCGGAACCTTCCTGGGCAGTAACAAAATATGTTATTGCGCTTGAATTTGCAATTTCTATTGCTTCTTCGATTTGCTCTTTAACTTCGTGTGCTTTAAGAAAGTTTTCACAGGAAGAAAGAGCAGCTATTATACACCCCACCCCTAACAAAAGTATAGTGGTTTTAAGTAAGATTGATTTTTTTCATTAAACTGCTTCCCTCGCTTGTATAAATAATTTTATATTTTACTACTAAGGGGATTTTTTGACTAGGGGAGATATTAAATAACCATATCCATCAAAAATCTTCCAACGCCGTCGTGGTTGTTGTCGTGGGTGGTGATGTGAGTGGCGATGGATTTTATTTCCTGGAGGCCGTTGGACATGGCGACGCCGTGGCCGGTCATGCGGATTAGGCTTTCGTCGTTCATGCTGTCGCCAAAGCCCATGGTTTTTTCCATTGGAATTTTCAGTTCATTTGCAAGCCAGGTAACAGCCTGACCCTTTCCGCAATCAGGAGGAAGGAGTTCAAGAAAATATGGTTTGCTGGTAAAAATCACAGCACGTTCTTTAAACTCATCACGGAGAACCTCTTGAAGCTTAAGAAGTTCTTCAGGCTGACCAGGAATGAGCATTTTGGTAAAACCCTTCTGCAAAAGACTTTCATAATCAGAAACAGCAAGACCTTTGAGACCACACAAGTCTACATCAAGCTTGGTCCATTCT
>JAILBH010000030.1 GCA_024681195.1 Treponema sp. | reverse complement strand
ATTCATTAAGGAAATTTCTATTGCAGCTCGTATGGGCGGTGGAGACCCAAATGCTAACCCTCGTCTCCGTACTGTAATCATCAAGGCTCGTGCTGCCAACATGCCTAAAGATAACATTGAACGTGCTATCAAAAAGGGTACTGGTGAAGACGGTGGAGCAGCTTACGAAGAATACCTCTACGAAGGATACGCTCCTGGTGGAGTAGCCGTAATGGTTGAAGTTCTTTCTGATAACAAGAACCGTGCTGCTGCTGACGTAAAGAACATCTTTACAAAGAACGGCGGAAACCTTGGAACTTCTGGTTCTGTAAGCCGTATGTTCCAGCGCAAGGGAACTATCGAACTCGATGCAGAAAAGGTAAGCGAAGACGAAGTAATGGAAATTGCTTTGGACGCAGGTGCCGACGATATCGTAAACGAAGACGGAATTATTACTGTAACAACAACTCCAGATGCTTTTGCTGCAGTTGCTGATGCTTTGGCCGAAAAGGGAATCGAAACTCTCTCTGCCGACGTAGGAATGGTTCCTGATGCATATACTCCAGTTGATAAGGACACAGCTGCAAAAGTTCAGCGCCTCATTGACCGCCTCGAAGACAACGATGATGTTCAGAACGTATATCATACAGCTGAATATCCGGATGACTTTGAGCCAGAAGAATAATTTCCGAGCAGTGCGCAGGAAATTATTCTGTCTCCTATAGAAGAAAATGCGCAGCATTTTCTTCTTGCTTTTTTTAGGCCCTTCGACAAGCTCAGGGACCGCGCGAATAAAGGCCTGCCTTTTGGTAGGCCTTTTTTTTCACAATGACATGATAAACCAGAACAAGTCTTTTTCTCCATTACCGGGGAACGAACAGAAAAGCATCTCTCCAAAAAAGTCACAGGTGCGCCGTGTGCTTGGTATTGACCCCGGACTTGCAAACACAGGTTTTGGGGTAGTGGACTTTTGTGAAGGCCGGTATCGTATGGTAAGTTATGGCTGCATCACAACAGGCAGCGAAGAACCTCACGGACAGCGGCTGCTCACAATTTACAACAGACTATGTGCAGTAATAGACGAATTCCGTCCAGACGAAGCGGGAATGGAAACTCTTTATTTTGCAAAAAATGCAAAGTCTGCCATGGGGGTAAGTGAGGCCCGCGGGGTTGTAACTCTTTGTCTTGCCCAGCATAATATCAGGCTTGGAGAATATACTCCAAACCAGATTAAACAGGCAGTAACAGGAACAACTGGTGCCGACAAAAAGCTTGTTGAACATTATGTAAAAATCCTTTTAGGACTTGAAACTGAACCAAAGCCGGATCATGCTGCCGATGCTCTTGCAGGTGCAATCACTCATATTCATTTTTCTTCAGGTTGCTCACCTTTATCCAAAGTGATATTATAAATATATGTTCAATTCACTTACCGGAATTATTACAGCTAAATTTCCAAAGCAGGTTTTCTTAGATACAAATGGAATTGAGTGGGATTTGTGTGTTCCAGATTCCAATCTTGATATGCTTCCTCCAGTTGGAAACGAGGCCCGTATTTTTACCTGGCTGCAGCATACAGATCAGCTCATGGCAATTTATGGATTTGCCTCTGCAGACGAGCGTTCGCTTTTTATGGATCTTCTTAAGGTTGATGGAGTGGGGCCAAAGGGAGCGCTCAAGATTATGTCTTCGGTAAGCAGTTCCAGACTTATGGAAGTTTTGGAAAACGGGGACCTTGAAATGCTTGAAAAGATTCCTGGCGTTGGTAAAAAGACAGCCGGCAAGATGATCTTAACTCTTAAGGGTAAGCTTAAGCTTAGTGAAGGGGCAGGAGCCTCTGTACGGATTGCAGCTGCCTCCCCATATTCGGAGCTTGTGGCTTCGCTTGTAAGCATGGGGTACGAAAAACGTCTTGTTGAACAAAAGATTGCAGAACTGGTAGAGCTGCTTTCGGCAGATAAAAGCTTTGAAGAACGTCCTAAAAAAGAAAAGGAAGATTTGCTTTTCCGCCGTGCAATTGTAGAACTTTCGTAGGAACTTAAACTTATAAAAGTTTTAAGAAGCTTTCTGCGGTAATAGGTTTTGAATAAAGAAATCCCTGTAAATAATCACATTTCATCTTTTTGAGCATAGAAGCCATTTCTTTTGTTTCTACGCCTTCTGCGACCAGCACTATTCCCATATCACGGAACATTGCAATTGTATGTTGTAAAAGCTTTCTGGCCTTTTCATCCTTCATTGCAGACCAGATAATGGATTTATCAATTTTAATGGTATGGAAAGGATATTTTAGAATGCTCGAAGTATTTGAATAACCCATTCCGTAATCATCAAGCGCAAATCCCATGTTTTTTTCCATTAAATAACGCATGTTTCGCATAAGTGTTTCGCTCGAAACTACGGCAGCTGTTTCTGTTACTTCAAGCTCAATGTATTTATATTCAAGACCATAATAATCCATGATTGAAAGCAGCTGCTCGTGCATTTTTTCCTGCATGCATTGAATTACAGAAAGATTTACATGTATATATTCAATTCCTTTTTCCCAGATTTTGTTGTGGATAATAAACTTACATACAGAACGGAAAACATATTCTCCAATCATAAGGATAAGGCCGTTTCTTTCTGCAACGGGAATAAATTCTTCGGGAGAAACAAATCCAAGCTCTGTGTTGTTAAGTCTTATAAGCGCTTCGGCGGTTGTGTATTTGTTTTTCTTAATAGAATAAATAGGCTGATAGTAAACTTCGAATTGATTTTGCGAGAGGGCGTCTTTTAAAATCTGAACCAGCATGTATTCCCGTTTTGATTTTTCGAGAATCTTTTTATTTCCATCAACAATTTTTCCGGTTTCTGTAGCAGGGGAGTTTAGTGTATCAAAAATAAGGTCGTTGAGTTTTACATAATGATCTGCTGCTTCCGGGCAGTGGAACATAGCAAGCTTAACTTTTGGATTTACTTCCATTTTAGAAACCTTAAAAGCCTGAGAAAAAAGCAGCTGTAGTTCAAGAAGCTTGTCATCCAGCTCCTTATCATCCGGATTTAAAGTGATTGCAAGCTTGCTTCCCGAAAGTCTGAAAACATTATGTTTACCGCAGATTCCACAAAGTCTTTTTCCAATCTCAATCAAAAGCCTGTTAAAGTTATTGTAGCCGAGCGTTTCGTTAAGATATGTAATTCCTTCTATTTGAATGCCAAGAATAATAAACTTTTTGTTTGTTGTAAAGAAGGATGCAGTCTTAAACATAAAGGCTTTTTTATTGTAAATGTCCATTATAGGATCTGTGTATTCAGACGGATTGTCCAGAGAAAGGTAGGAAATCAAAACAGTAAGCGATGCAACAAACAGAATTATCTGAAGGCTTGGGAAAATATTTGTTATTGCAAGTGCAAATATTGTAGATATTGTATAGAAGAAAATGATAAAAGCCTGCTCTGTTCTAAGGGTCTTTCGTTTTAATATTCCAAAAATACTTACTATTATAAGATAAATAAAACCTATTGCAGCAAGTACATCCAGCAAAAATCCTGTATGATAGTTACCATTGTTGTCAAAATATATAACCTGTTTTGTAAGTGGAGTTGTAAGAATAAGCAGAACTACTATTATAGAAGGAATAAAAATAAGGTATTTATATTTTTTAGGGAAAGCTTCTTCTTCGTTTAATGTTGCGCGGACAATACAGGCAATGTAAAAAGCCGGAAGGGTGTTATAAGAAATAAGCGCAATTATATTAAGAAGATAGTTTACCCAGATTGTTGTGGAATCCGGATAGCAGATGGTAAAGATTGTTACAAGATCAAAAATGATTGCTATAAAAAGATCTATTGCAAGGAACTTAAATGTACGGGAAACCCTGGTCGTAATACGCTGTTTGATGAACAGATTAAACAGGATAACGAGAGAGATGAAAAAAGCTGCAATGTCATAATGGTATATATATCGCATGGCTTTATTATATCATAAATAGAAGAAAAAAAAATAAAAAAAATATTTAAAAATAAGGTGTTGTGCTATTGACACTTTTTTTGTGCTGTTATATATTAAATACCGCACGTCGCAACAGTCTGTTGCGGTTTGTCACAGTTCTTTGACAGACTAGGGAAGGAAACAATCAAAACATTTATGTAGTTTATGTCAAAACTACCCCGCCGGTTCTCCTGAAAAACGGGAACCGGATTGAAAATCAATTCAGCGAAATAAAAGAAAGCTGGAGAGAACAATTTATGGTTTAGGAATCATTACCCTTCGGGGTATTGAAATAATCATGGAGAGTTTGATCCTGGCTCAGAACGAACG
>JAILBH010000007.1 GCA_024681195.1 Treponema sp. | reverse complement strand
CAAACCGAAAAAAAAGGTATTAATCTTCAGGACCTGCTTCTTACTGCAGTACTTCTTGCAGCAGGTGCAGTTCTTAAGTTTTTTGTTGGAAGCTTCATTAATATTGCAGGTATGAAGCCAAACTTTATTATTGCAATGTACTGTATGGCAATTGCGCTTATAAGACCAAAATTCTATTACAGTCTGATTATTGGTATTATTGCCGGAGCTATCTGTCAGTTCTTCCCTGGCACACCTTATTTGAACTTTGCTTCGGAAGCTGCCGGAGGTCTTGCAATGGGACTTTTGATTATGATTCCGGCAAAAACAAAGCGTGCAAAGGTTGGAATAACAGCAATCATTACTTTTATAAGTACTGTAATTTCAGGCGGACTTTACACAGTCCTTTTGTTTGTATTTATCAAATCGGACCCTTCTGCAATGGGAGCTTATGTTCCTATCGTTCTTGGAACTGCAACACTCAATGCAGTTATTGTAAGTGCACTTTATGTACCGCTTATGAAGGCATTAAAGAAACCAATAATTGAAGAAACTGAGGCAGAAAAGGTTGAAGAATAATGATACAGATACAGGAACTGACATTTAAGTACGCAGGCGGCAAGCACAACGCACTGGAGAACATTACACTCGAAATTGAAAAGGGTGGCTTTGTAGGCATCATTGGGGAATCCGGAGCAGGAAAAACTACGCTTTGTAACTGCATCAATGGACTTATTCCCCATCACTTTACGGGAGATTTTTATGGAAGTGTAAAGGTTGACGGAGAAGACACCTTTGATATTGATGCAGGTAAGCTTGCGCTTAAGGTTGGTTCGGTATTTCAGGATATAGAAAGCCAGCTCACAGGCTATTTTGTAGAAGACGAAATTCTGTTTGGGCTGGAAAACTTTGGTATTCCAGCAGATCAGATTGAAAAAAGAATAACTTCTGCACTGGAAACTCTTGGAATCAGCGAGCTTCGCCACAGAGAAATCTCTACGCTCAGCGGCGGACAAAAGCAAAAAGTTGTATTTGCGGCAATCATTGCACTGGAACCACAGGTGCTTGTGCTTGATGAACCGACTGGAGAGCTGGACCCTGCCTCGTCTGTTCAGATTTTTTCACTGCTTAAAAAACTCAACGAAGAAAAAGGAATTACAATTGTAGTAGCAGAGCAGAAAATCATGCTGCTTTGTGAGTTTGTAAAAAAGCTCATAGTTTTGGAAAAAGGAACCTGTGTTCACTACGGCGAAATCCGCAGCACACTCACCCATCAAAAAGAAATGGAAGAAGCCGGCATTAACTGTCCACGCGTTCTTACTCTTACAGGAAAAATGGAAAAGGAAAAGCTTCTGCCCGCCAACTGCACCGGTGAAAAAAGAATATGCTTGAATGCACAGGAAGCAGCGGAGATTGTGAAAAAGGCCCTTCGACCCCTTCGACAGGCTCAGGGACCACACACTGCGGTTGCTGAGCCTCTCGAAGCACAGAATACTCAAACAGGAGAACCAGTCCTCTCCTTCCAGCATGTTGGATTTTCTTACAACGAAACTGCAAATGTCAAAGATTTAAACGTTCAGATTCACAAGGGAGATTTTACTGCAATCATTGGTTCAAACGGAGCGGGAAAATCTACCTTCTCTAAATTATGCAACGGACTTTTAAAACCAAGCTCAGGAGATGTTCTTGTTCTTGGCAAAAATACAAAAAAAGAAAAAGTAAGCGCCCTGGCAAAGCATATCGGATTTTTGTTTCAGAATCCGGATCGTCAGATTTGCTGCGGAACTGTTCGCGAAGAAATTGCATTCAGCCTCCGCAACAACAAGGTTCCGGAAGCCGAAATAAAAACCCGTGTAGAAAATACAATCAAAGAATTTGGATTCAACCCGGATGTAGAACCTTTTAATATGAGCCGTGGTCAGCGCCAGCGTCTTTGTCTTGCCTGCCTTATTGCCCTTGATCCCGAAATCCTTATTCTTGATGAACCTACAACCGGTCTTGATTACCGCGAGTGTATGGAAGTAATGGAAAAAATCCGTGGGCTCAATAAAAACGGAACAACAGTAATTATGGTTTGTCACGATATGGAAGTTGTTCTGGACTTTGCAAAAACAATTATTGTAATGAATCGCGGCGAGATTGTTGGTGAAGGTCCTGCCCGTCAGGTACTTGGTGACGACACACTTTTAAACAAAGCACGATTACTTCCGCCACAGATTGCTCAGGTTGCAAAGCTGCTTGGTCCACGCTTTAAGGGCATTTTTACCGACGACGAAATGATTGCAAAAATTAAGGAGGCACTCTAATGAAAGGCTTTTTGGATTACTTACCAGGCGGTTCTGTTCTTCACAAAATGCACCCGCTTGTAAAAATTTTTGTTTCCATTTTGATTTGTGCGGCTTCTTTCTGTTCTTCAAATTATTACTATCTTGCAGGAATTATCTTGTTCAATATCTTAATGGGTGCTGTGGGAAACGGAAAAGAACGTAATGGCCTGCTTTCGCGCACCTTTGGAATTCTTAAAGGGCTCGTTAAAATGTCTATCTTCCTTTTTATCCTTCAGCTGCTTGTAATCAGAAAGGGAGAAGCTCTTTTTATGATAGGAAGTTTTGCAATTACAGATATTGCAGTTCAAAAAGCCCTGCTTCTTGTGCTCCGTCTTATTGGTGCAACACTTCCTCTTTCTATTTTGATTTCGGTTACAAACTTAAGCGACCTTTCAAACACGCTTGTAAAATATCTTCATATTCCATATAAGTATGCGTTTACCTTTACAAGTGCAATCCGCTTTATTCCAATTTTTTCAATTGAGATGAGCGGAATCATAGAAAGCCAGCAGGCACGCGGTGTAGACTTTGAAGTAAAAAATCCTTTTAAGAAATTTGGAATGATTTTACCACTGTGCTTTCCACTGCTCATTTCTTCTGTAAGAAAAATTGAATCCACAGCAACTGCTGCAGAACTAAGAGGTTTTTACTTACGCACTAGAAATTGTTGTACAAAATCCTATAAAATCTATTATCGTGATGTAGTTTTTACATTTATGGGGGCTGGTCTTCTTGCAGGAGCAATTGTCCTGAATGTAATTTTATAGGAGCTATAAATTGAAAATTGCATATAGTGGTATTGAAGGAGCTTTTGCAAACATAGCGGCCAAAAGGATTTTTCCTAAAGATGAACTTGTTTCGTTTTCTGATTTTAAGTCTGCTTATGAAGCTGTAGAAAAAGATGAGTGCGATTATACCGTTCTTCCAATAGAAAACAGTTATGCCGGAGACGTTGGTCAGGTTACAGATCTTATGTTTCAGGGCCAGCTTTTTGTAAACGGGGTTTATACGTTACATGTTGTTCAGAATCTTCTTGGAGTAAAAGGAGCTTCGCTCAAAACTATACAAAAGGTAATCAGTCATCCACAGGCGCTGGAACAGTGCGCAGAATTTTTGAGAAGCCACAATTATGAAAGCATAGAAGCAGTAAACACAGCACGAGCTGCAAAACAGGTTGCACAGGATGCAGATCCAACAGTAGCGGCAATTGCAAGTGAAGAAACTGCGTCGCTTTATGGTCTTGAGGTGCTTGCAAAAGGAATCAACGAACAGCAGGATAATTCCACAAGATTTGTTGTTCTTTCAAAAAATCAGGGTCAAAAGACTTGTAAAGACAACGGTACTTTCATTATGATGTTTGCAGTAAAAAACGAAGCCGGTGCCCTTGTAAAAGTTTTGAACAGACTTGGTGAGTTTGGATATAACATGGTGGCAATTCACAGCCGTCCGTTAAAGTCTCATTCATGGGAATATTATTTTTACATCGAGGTTGAAGGCAATTCCAGCCAGAAGGATTTTGAACAGATGGTTCATGAAATACAATACCGATGTGATAAATTAAAAATCTTCAGATAAGATTTTAAGGAAAATAATATGAACATGGAATTTGAACGCAGACTCGCAATACCGGCGGAAGTAAAGGAACAGTATCCGCTTTCGGGTAAGCTTGGAAAAATCGTAGAAGAAAAACGCGCAGAACTCAAGGCAGTTTTTGAAGGACGCCTGAACCGTCTGCTTTTGATAATTGGTCCCTGCTCTGCCGACAACGAAGATGCAGTACTTGATTATATGAACCGTCTTGTCCCGGTACAGGAAAAGGTGCGCGACAAGATTCTTATGGTTCCACGCATTTACACAAACAAGCCTCGTACAACAGGTGCCGGCTACAAGGGAATGCTTCATCAGCCGGACCCTAACGCCAAGCCTGATTTATACAAGGGAATTGTTGCCTGCCGCCACATGCACATGCGCGCCGTAGAAGAAACAGGTTTTATTTTTGCAGACGAAATGCTTTACCCGGAAAATTATCAGTACCTTGATGACCTGCTTGGTTATGTTGCAGTTGGTGCCCGTTCTGTAGAAGACCAGCAGCACCGACTTACCGCCAGCGGAATTGAAGTTCCTGTTGGAATGAAA
>JAILBH010000005.1 GCA_024681195.1 Treponema sp. | reverse complement strand
GCTTACAATCAAAAAAATACATGAACTTCATATTAGACACCTCTTTCTGGGAGGGGAAAGCCTTCCCCTGCGGCCGCACTTCGTTGCGGCCTACCCCTTCTAACGGGGACACCCCGTAACGCCCCGTTAGTCTTATCTTACAATGAAGCTTTACTGTACACTTCTAAAAATCTGCTTTTTTTATAATTGTGATTTCTGGCTTTCCAAAACCTTTGTTACGCTTATTCCTGTGAGTTTGCGGCAGACATCAGAAAAATGTGAGGGCGAAGAAAAGCCTGCATCCATAGCAGCCTCTGTCAAAGAACGGCCATTCATAACTTCACGCCAGACATATTCAAACTGTCGCATAAGAAGATAGCTTTTAAGTGCGATTCCGGTTTCGCTTTTAAATAGATGAGTAAGATAACTTTCTGAGTAGGAATATTTTTCTGCAAGCTCACTGACCCGGTCGCCCATGTGCTTAAAGTCGTCAATATTTTTAAGAAGCTGCAAAATACGTTCGTCCAGATTCAATTTAGAAAGCTGAACATCTCCCGCAAAATCAAATATAGTTTTTTTAATGTTATCTTCTGTAAGCTCTGCCTTATCAAAAGCAGGTCCAGAAAGATTTACTGCCACAGCCGGCTGCGCTTTTAAGAACTTCTCTCGAAGAACTTCTGCAAATTGAGAGGTTGGATCTACAAAAAGAAAGAAAGCAATTTCACCGTCCGGTGCTTTATGCTCAATATCATCTTCAAGAATTATAACATTGCCACAAAGCTCTTTGCCACTAACCGACAGCCGTAAATCTCCCTTCCCAAAAAACACATGCAGCATATTATGATGATGAACGAGCGTTTCTTTATAAGTTGGAACAACGATGATATATGTTTTTTCAAAATAAAGCTGAAAGGTTCTATTCATAATTCTATAGGTCTGAACATCAGCGTTTGGTCGCATAACAAATGTAGGTTAGCTTTTACTAACACAGTCTGTCAACATGAGGATTAAGTTTTTTATATTCTCTCGAGCTTTAGTCCACACTTTTTAAGGAGTTCGTCAACAGTACGGCAGCCTGTTTTCTGAGCAGCTAAGTTTACAATAAGCCCGCAGGTTCTCGAATCTTCCAGTGCATCGTGAGCAAGGTATTCTATTCCGAATTTCTGACCAAGAAAAGTAAGGGCATGTTTTTCAAACTCAGGCCATACTTTTTTGGAAAGCTGCAGGGAGCAAAAGTAATTATAACCCGGCAGCTTATGGTGATAATTATTACAGGCATCCCAGATTACACTCATGTCAAATTTTGCATTATGAGCAACAAGAGGGATGCCCGGAGTTTTTTCAATAAAAGGAATAATTTTTTGATCCCAAACTTCCGGAAATTTCGGGCTGTCTTTTACATCATCATAAGTAAGATGATGAACTTTATCTATCCATTCCTGAACAAAATAATCAGAAGGGGGACAAATACGCTCATAAATATTATCACTTTCTTTGCCATTGATAAAACGCACAAGTCCGACTGAAATTGCACTGCGTCCATATTGATTTGCTGTTTCAAAATCTATGGCAATGTAGTCCAGACTTTTTTCTTCTTCAGGCTCTTGGTCAAACAAAGAAAGTTGAAAATTATCAGACATATTTATCCCCCTGCTTTTATTCCAGATATTTATCCGCGAAAGAGGATGTTGTTAACAATTCCTTCAAGGTATTCTTCACGTCCTGAACCCGGATCACCAGGCTTTTTCATTTCTGCAGCACGGGCAGCAAGCTCTTCCAAACTTGTCTGCTTATCGCGAATCTTCTTACCAATTCCGCTTTCATAGCTAGAATACTTTTCTTTGATAAAGTCGTCAATTCTTCCGTCTTCAATAATCTCTGCAGCCTTTATAAGACCAAGAGCAAAAGTATCCATTCCCATGATGTAAGCGTGGAACATATCTTCAAATGTATTTGAAGGGCGGCGGTTCTTTGAGTCAAAGTTGAAGCCACCTGTAAGTCCACCTGCCTTGAGAACTTCGTACATTGCAAGAGTTGCGTCGTAAACATTCCAAGGGAAGTTGTCTGTATCCCAGCCAAGAATTGGATTTCCCTGGTTAGCATCTACAGAACCAAGCATTCCGTTTATGCGGCTTATGCAAAGCTCGTGCTGGAAGGTATGATTTGCCAGACTTGCGTGGTTTGCTTCAATGTTCATCTTAAAGTCTTTGTCCAGACCATACTGACGGAGAAAGCCGATTGCAGTTGCGGCATCAAAATCATACTGATGGCTCATCGGCTCCTTTGGCTTAGGCTCGATATAAAAGTCTCCCTTAAAACCGATTGAGCGGCCATAATCAACAGCCATGTGCATGAGGTTTGCAATATTTTCCTGTTCAAGCTTTACATCTGTATTCAAAAGAGTTTCGTAACCTTCACGGCCACCCCAGAATACATAACCACGTCCGCCAAGCTTTACAGTAATTTCAAGAGCCTTTTTTACCTGAGCTGCAGCAAAGCA
>JAILBH010000220.1 GCA_024681195.1 Treponema sp. | reverse complement strand
TGCAGAAATATCTTTATATTTTGGGTTAGAATCCGGAACATCATCAAAATGAACGGCAAGAGAACCGCAGACATGTGCGCCGGCAGAACCACCGTTGATTATGAGTTTATCTGTAAGAGAATATTCTTTGGCACGGCTGCGAATAAACCGCACGGCACGAGCTGCATCCATCATCGGCTGCTTTTTGAGCGGCACAGACATTGTAATATCTGTTGTATAAGTAAGAACAAAGGCATTCAGCCCGCGTTCATAAAAAGTTTTGGCAACAATTTCTGCCTCCGGGGGAACAACCATGCAATAGCCGCCGCCTGGAACAATAATAATGCCGTCCCGAGCGTTTGAATCTTCGTCGTGCAAATATCCGTGGATATTTGGTTCAAAGCCATAGCCTGCTGCGTAAGTGTATTCTCCAGATTCCCAGATTTTTTCGATTATTTTTTTCATTTGGTAGCTTCTCTAATAAAACCTTAATTCGGTATATATATCCAGAGTGCAGGACGAATTCCCGCAAAACTTGTATTTGTAACTGAAACAGTGTTTTTAATAGAATTCACATTACTCTCAAGCATTCCACTTGAACTGGTATAACCAACTTTTGATCCAGCAGGAACACCCTGAGTCCAATAATACATATCGTTTTCTGTTTTTGCTTTTGTATAATCAGTTCTTTTTGACACCCTTGCAGGAGGACTGTTTTTTGGGCCCGAGTACTCTCCAAAATAGCTTGTATTTGTTAAATCCCAATAGCTTAATATAAAAATATCGCTAATATATTCCTTTTGTTCTGTTGGAAATGCCTGCTGTAAAAAGCCATTTCCTTCATATTTTCTTTCCTGCGTATCATCTTCTTTATAGCTTCCGGTTAAAAAGGCCCTGATTGTTGAATAGTCATAGTCCGAAGGATAAATAATATTACCGCTGCTACCTGTACGATTTTCTGTAGACGGGTAAAAAGGAATTCCCCCTTCCAAGATGTCTTTTGCAATAACCAGATATTTTTTTGCTTTAACCCTTGGTTCACTATGGACATAAACGATCTCATCTTCCTCACAAAGCTTATACCATGTTATCGGTTCAACTTTATAATAGTTATTATTATATTTTTCATAGAAATAGCCGTCACTTCCAAGGTACCATCCTTTATATAAAGGATTCGAACTATATGCATTAGTGCCGGAAAGAGTTGAGCTAGATTGAGGATAGTTTCCAAAAGGTTTTCCCTTTGTAGTAAGCAGACCACCGTTTGATATTTTATCTTTTGATGAAATAAAATCTCTTGCAGAAGTTAAACAAATTGCATCCTCTTTTGCAACATAACAGCTGCAATTAAGAATAGCACTTAAAGTAACTCCATTTTCGTTAAATATAAATTTAACCTCTTTTTTTACATTTTGTACCGAGTCCGAAACTTTTGCATAATCACTTACATCTTTGCTGGTTCCATCATAATAAAATGCTCTTGCATTCAGATTATAAGATTTTGCAGTATTATTACAGAGTAAACAGTCCTCAAGCCAAGGAAAAGAAGGGTTTCCTTCTACACTAAGGCCTGTTGGGAAAACGGGGACTTTTACTACTGTTTCGTTCCCTGCACAATCCAGCGCTCTAATAATCATTTCATACTTTTTTCCAGCTTTGATATTGTTGACTGTTATAGAGCCATCTACAGGATTTGTGACGCTAACTGTTTTAGAAAAGTCCGTATCACCTGTTACGTTTAAAACAAATTCTTTAGAATCAAAATTTCTTTTGAAGTTAGTAAAACTATATTCAATGTTAAATTCATCATCCTTACTACCTTTACTAACATTACGTATTTGCACTGCAGGAGGAGGCGTTGTATCCTTTATTACATAAAAACCTTTTTCGCTTGCGTTTTCTTGCGCTCCCTCCGGCCAGTAGAAATGATTTCCGCTTCGGTCAACAAAATCAAAGTAAATTCTATAAATTCCTTCTTTTGGCAAGTCCAAAGGTAAATCACCTTTATAAATTGCATCTTCAGAGGTGTAAATTTTGTAGGGAATTGCAAGACTTCCACTAATATTCTGCCCGTTATCGGCTGAATAAAAAGTTTTATTATCTATATGATTATATTTTATTAAAAAGTAAGAATCGGGTCCCGAGCCACCTGTTACATCCTGCAGGGAAACATCAAGATAAAGCCCTAACCCCTCCTCATTTTTTTGTAAGTATGAATGTTTGTCTAAACCGCTTCTATTATTATTGTCCCATTTCAATTCTGGAGTAGTATTTTGTGCAATAATCTGGGTTTCATCACCTTGTTTTAGCGTAAAAGAAAAAAGATTTTCATTGTTTTTTTTCTGAAAGACCATACTGTCTACATCAGTTTTATTATTTACCTGATACGTCCACTTTTTACTTTCAGACAATTTTATAGCTTTTTGTGTAGACTCATCAATTGTATATGTATAAAAAAAGTTATTTTCAATTGTAACTAAGACCTGAGTATAATCATCCAAAAGTTTTTCACTATTTGCAGAAATTGAAAGAATTCGCGGGTTTTCAAAAACAGGGGCTTCAAAAAACTTGTTAATATTTTCATCTGTTTTATTATTCTTAATAAAGATATTTTTAAAGAATACTTCCTGAACGCCATTCACAGTCTTTATATATCCATAATAGTTTTCGCTATTTTCAACTGAAGCTTTAAGTAAATCCTTTTTCTCAATGCCATCTGCAAGAAGTGTATTGATTTCTTCGTTAGTAAAATAGATTGACTCATAATCCATATTCTGATCAAAAAGGACTTTAATAGAAGAATCTTTCAAAACCCCTGAAGTCATTGGAGAATATGAAATTATTTGTGCACGAGGGACGACAGAAGCTACAAGAGATAGTTTTACATCTGAAGGAGGCTCTTTTGTAAAAGTACAGGTTGTTTCTGCATCCAATAGAGAATCTACGGTAAGGTATTCTCCATTTTTTAATTCCTTACCAGAATTAGAATCGAAAATCTTCCAGCTTAAAAAATCGTAATCACTTGATGGTTCAAAACAAAGAACAAATTTATCAGTCATCTTTTTTTCAATTTCACCACCAGCCGGAGATTTCATAACTCCTTTTCCTGAAGGATAATCAATATTTATAATAAAATAACCCGAATTTGCATAAGATATTGCACCTTCAATTTTTTTTACCACTTCTGTTTCATTTAAAAAATTGTCACAGGATGTAAATAAAAGCGAAAATGATAATAAAAGAAAAGCCATACACAAACAGATTTCTTTATTTTTAAAAAATAGTTGTTTATGAGAAGTACACATCATAAAACTCTCCAGTTTAATTCTAATATTTTTGAGCATTAATTATACCAAATCAACATGGACAAAGACAAGTGCTTACCCCCGTGTTTAGAGATTTTTTTTTATTTTTGTTATCTTTTGTGTTTAAAGCTTTACAGACCCCTGTCTTAAGATTTTTATCTGGTCGTCAAGAAGGCTTACTATTGTCGAAGGCTTTGCACCCTTTTTGTCACCGTCGATGATGATGAGGTCTACTTCGCTTCCAAACTCTTTGATAATGGCGGACTGTTCGTCAAGCACGGGCTGGCCGGAGCGGTTTACGCTGGTGCTGTAGATTGGGCTGCAGCATTCTGCAATTACGTTACGGAGCCATTCGTCGCCGGGGCAGCGGAAGGCTGTGGTGCCGCCGCGGTTGTCGTTTACTATGATGGTAAGGGCGCCGGGCCATTTTTGCAACAGGCTTGCGGGTACGTTGTCGCTGGTGTATTTTGCAAGGTCTTGCGGTGTTGCAATGAGCTGGATCATAGGTTTGGTTTCTGCCCTTCCCTTGATTGCTCGGATGCGGTTTTGCGTGTCTTGGTGGAGAGGCCCTTCGACAGGCTCAGGGGCCCCAGTGGAATCACGTGGTCCCTGAGCCTGTCGAAGGGCCTCTTGTGTTTTCACTATCCCA
>JAILBH010000217.1 GCA_024681195.1 Treponema sp. | reverse complement strand
GCAATTTTGATTGCAAATCCTTTATGTGGTCAAAACGGCCCTGATTTACCATATTTTTAGCTTTATCTGTAATCAGTTCCTTACCGTAAGAAGGATCATTTTCAAATGATTTTTTATATGAACGTGATTCAAAAAGTTCACCAATTTTTTCTATTTGTGATTCCGTAAAAACTTTATCTATCGGAAAATCTGAAATTTTCATTCCCTTTAACCGCGGATCAAACAGCATTGGATTTGCAAGAACTGCATTTTTTCTCTTACTCTTTTCCAAATAAGAATCAAAGGCGTTCAAATAGTTTGTAATATCAGTTGTATCACCGAACAAAACAGAACCCGCTTCAATTCTAATTTTATCTTTGAGAAAATCACTTAAGGAGTTTTTAGAATTTGATACCTTATGAAGATATTCTAAGGATATCAAATATGGGATACTCCCTAGTTCCGGTTCTGAATGGAGAGGCAAAGTTGCTATTTGTGGAAGCCGAGAAAGATAGGTCAAACGCTTCAGTCGATTACTTTCATCAACATCAATCAATTCGAAAAGAACATCAAAAGGCAAAAAGGGCACTATGCCACATGCCTCCCACTCTTTATAGGAGATATTCTCTTTTATGAGTTTAACCCAAATTGAGGTGTCAAATAGAATCGGAGATGAAGGGCCCATTTTTACACCAATTTATGCAAATAATTATAATATCCATTTGTCTTGGCAATATATCCCATTTCTTCTTTAACCTTCATTTCAATTAATCCTTTATTATTTTTCCAATATAATGAAGCATCCCAAGCACCTCCATAATATTTTCTTTCTGGATCATACATACTCCCTAAAGAATTTAATCTTCGCATTATTTCATATAATAAAGAAGGTTTCAGAGAAAGAATAATTTCATCTTGTAATAAATCTAATGCAACTTGAACAAAAGAATTATATTCTTCAAAAGCCCCATCATTACTAGATGATTTCCAGATATCTGAAAGAACATCTCTAAAAACATCACTAACTTCATTCAAATATTTTGGAGGAGCCCCTTTTAATGATTCAATGACCTTTTTGCGATAGGTTCTTTCCGACTTCAAATATCCTTTATTATTTATTGCCTCTATTTCTGCAATAAATTTTTTGTACATCGCATCAAATTCTTTTACTTTTTCTGAAATTTCTTTTAAAAAAAACTTGATATTCTTTATCTTTAATGTATATAGATTAACATTTTCATCATACAATACTTCATCATCAGCATCATCAAAAGATTGTGAATCGTATTCAGCTTGAACATATATTTTAGGGTATCTTTTTTCAAATTCATCACAAGCTTTCAAATTATATGTTTGTGCACGATTTAATGCCGCACGAACATTTATATCACCTAAACGATAACCCATAAATATGACAGATGACTCTGCTAGAGATGATGATAGTTTCATTTGGCGATAATCATCAACTTTTAAAAGATCAACATAGTCTTTTTCCGAAACAACAATATTTTGCGAATCCCTAATATGACCGTGCATATGAAATATTGTCGTCATACCTTCTTGCACAAAAAAGGGATTATATGGACCAATCGTTCTTGAGTTATCTACCAATTGTTCCATAATTAAATCATAATTTGTTGTAATTATCCATTGAGGCTTAATTGCGGATATATATTCTTTCACCTCATTTAAAAATAATTCATCAACATTCAGAGAACAACAATCTTCCACAACACCCAATACCTTTTCTCGCCCTTTTTCTTTTTCTATTTCCTCCACCATTTGAGGAAAAGAAAGCCCCGTAAACTTTTTTGGAAAAACATTTAAATCAGATTCATCGCAGTTATATATTCTCTTAACAAGTTTCTCAAAACTACATGCATTATCATTCATCGCAATCGAAAAACCCGTTCCGGTAAAAAAACCTAAATTACCGCAAAGGGCTCGATACGCAATTTGATCAATTAGTTGTTTTCTATTTTGTATATTTCCCATATTCATACCTTTTTATATTCTCATAAGAATATGTTACTTGCAAAAGATTTTCTTTTCTGCATAATATTTAGATATAAATTCTTCCAATAGCCTCAATTCATTTTCAGACATTTGTTCTCCAAAAATTTCACGCTTTTTTAATAGTGCAAGATGAACAGCTCTTCCAACAGCATATCCAATATGTCGTGCGACATCTTCAGATATTTTTGATCTGCTTAAATCTGGGATACAATTATTAAGAACATTGATTTTTAGTTTTTTCAAAGAAATATTTGAAAAGCAAAACGGAATGGAAATTTCAGCATTGTTAACACGAACATTTTTTACATAAAAATCCATTTGATAACCTTTATCACGATAAAAATAACCAGAGGCATTACACTTTACATTTTTTCGGAAGAAAGAGAAATCTTCGTCATTAACGATAATATTATGTACTTTCTTTTCAATGAGAAATCTTTTACAGGGATATAATTTATCTAACGCAAAATCCAAAAAAGATATTTCTCCGTTTTCATCCGGAATCCAAAAATCGCCTTCTCTTTCATCTATCACACTAGAGTCATCATCGACAACATCCGAAAAATCTTCATTATTTGCATATATTTCAACACATTGCTCATATTGATCAAAATCATCGAAATACTCGCTAAATCGATTGCTGATGAGTTCGCTTTCAGAGCATCGTCCTGAATTATCATCTAAAATCTGTTCTTGCTCACCAGACAAGCCCTTTACAATAATTGAATTAATACAGTCATCATTGTAAACTAGCGTTTTTAAATGACCGATTGTGCTAAATTCTTCACTATTTATATAACGACCATTTTCAAATACAAAGTCATCTTCGGGAAGAAAATTTTTACAAGACGATACATCTAATTTAGCTGTTCCTAAATCACACTGTAGAAAAATATCATCTAAATATTCACGATATTCATTGTTAAAATCATTCAATTTTATAGGGGTACTATTACAACTATTATTATCATAAAATTCAATTGAAATACCAGGATTAACGAAATTTTTTTCAATAAAACTTGTTATTTCTTTTATATCCCCAAACACTTTTAAAACATCCGATATTACTAATTTAACAGTAGTACCATGATTTGAAACATCCAAATGTTTTTGTGAAAAAATGACATATTCGTCATTTTTATTCAATTCTAGATTTATTTGATTATTTGAATCCTGATACGATATGGTTTCAACAATAATTTTATTAGACAATAAATAACTTGATAAAAAACCAACACCATAATTACTTATTGGTTTATAGTTATAGTGATAATCTTTTGATTTATAAAATGATTTTCCTATGCATAAGAAATATTGTTCTATATCTTTTAAAGTCATTCCAATTCCATTATCGGAAATAGAAAGATATTCTTTATCTACAGAAATTTTTATTGTGGGAGTATAACTTGCTCCATTTTTTATTTCCTTCATCAAAAGAATCGCATCCATAGCATTTTGTAAAAGCTCTCTTAAAGCATCTTCTTTTTTATTATAAAGATTTTCACCAACAAGAATATTTGCAATAGACAAATAGTCAACATATTGAATCAATGGTTTAACATCAAATCCATTCTGCTCAATATTTTGTTCAACCTTTGGATTTATAAAAAATTTAAACTTTTCATCTTCTGGATTTACTTTTTCTATTTCTATAATTTCCTTTTCAATATAATTAAAGTATTCAAAAAGACTTCTACATATGGCAGACGAATAAACTTTTGCATCAAAAACAATATTACATCTCCTCTGTTCTCTGTTATTTTTTACATGATTAAAATTAGTTACAGATAATTGTTTTTTCCATTCTTCATCACTCTTTTTATATTCGTCCTTTTGTAATTCTTTTTCAAATAATTTATATACAACTAAAGGAGTTCTTTGATTATCAAAATCAATTAAATCTGCAATTCTCAGTAAATAGCAAATAAATCTACAATGAACAACATCTCTTCCTATATTCTTTTCTTCTTTTATATTTTCAATAATCCATTCAACAGATTCATTATGCGATTTTGAAATATTTGCTACTTCTGTTCGTACATCAATTTCATCTATTGAAAAAAGGCCATCGTTAAATAGATTTTTATCCTCAACCATTTCTGCAGATCTTTTATGGTGATTCGTCCGTATTTTTTCCAAATCTTCAAATGATTTTACCTCAAAAGAATCATCAACCATCCCCAAATCATGTGTCATCGCAACATAAAGCATAATTATAAGATCTGTTTCACAATAATCGCTAATAGATTTGGGTAACAAATCGCACATGAAATCAGCAACACGAAAGGAATGACCTATATCATGATTCGTAAAATGAGGGAATGCACTATTAACTTTTGACAGAATGCTTTCACAACATTGAGAAAGATTTATCAAATTTCCCAATATTTTAGCAGAAACGCCTCTTGATTCCAATTCTTGGTAGATTTTTGTTTTTTCTAAAGTCATATTCATTGTTTTTTCGTTCCTCTTTAATAACTATTCAAAAAAAACATTACCATCATTGCGAATTTGACATTAATTTGGGCAGCAATTTGTCACGAAGCAAAGTTAGACGTTGATTTTCAACTCTTTTCGCTATTATTGTTTCAATCATTGGTTCTAGAGAGCTTCCGATTTTGTTGTAATCAGCCTTTGATGGGATGCAAACCTCGGCTTTATCGAGTTCTTCGCGTTTGATGTGGCCCATTGTGGTTGCTTTGTCGGCAGCAAGGAATATAAAACGATCTAAATGATGCTTTGTCCACATGTAATAGAACCATTTATCATAATGCTTTGACGTCACCTTGAATAGATGTTGGTTTAGTCCGCATTTTCCTCCGCACCACAGGTCAACAAGTAAACTTCCTGACCAAGAAAAGATAACATCTCCGTCATTTACAATATATTCGGATTTTATGTTTGGGGAGCACAATTCAGCATCTTCTCCAGCAAAGCCTTGACGCAACTCTTTAATTTTTAGAACGGGAAGACCGATTTCGTCATCCTTTGGACGGAATTTCTGCATAGTAAGGCCATTAAGATAATCGGCTATATCAGAAAGACTACCCGTTTTCCAATCGCTTGGCATTTCACCACCAAATGGTTCGAAATCAACGAACCAGCTTTTGAAGATTGCTTGGGCTTGTTCCTCTAAATTCCTGTTTATCGCATTGTTGAGTTCGATTTTGTCGTCAAGGGATGATAGGATTTTAACAATTTCTTTCTGTTTCGCGATAGGCGGTATACTGATAGTCAACTTTTGAAAAGTTGAGGTCGGTCGTGCTAAAGAAGGAACGCCTACCTGAGATGCATTAGACAATAATTTGTGCTGACCTAATCTTGAATGAAAATAGTAAACCAAATATTCAGGAATTACTTTTTCGTTGCATCGCACTCTAAACTGACTTTGCGAAATGACGTAACGACTGTATTTAGAATTCTGCGGAATGTAAACAATTTGCCCCAGTGTGCCACGATGTGTAATCACAATATCGCCGCGATATGCATTTGCTTTTCCTAAAGATGTTGCTTTCTCTTCTGTAACATAGTTGAAAGTATCTTCATTTAACCGAAAGCCAACAAGATTACTTCCGTTGAGAACAGGCACTCCGGAGTCCATAAAACATTCAACTTTAATATTCGATCCGAATGGCCCCATAGAAATTTCTTCTATGAGTTCAGACATCTCATATTCTTTCCATTCCGTTTTGCTCATTCTCTGTTCTCTTCAATTCTTTAAGGCTTTTAGATCCTTCGACTTCGTTTCACTCCGCTCAGGATGACACTATCTCTCGTCTATTATGTAACGAGGGGACAACTGCATAAGGCGAGTGTCGCGACAGGCCGCTTGCAGACTGGCATGATCGAGCCGAGCAGTTGGGACTTTAGTCCCACGCTTCCCCCGCCTGGGTCATTACATCTTGAATCCGAGGCCCTCCAGGTTCTTCTTGATTTGTTTTTCGAGGTCATGGCTTTTCGCGAACATTTCGGAGAGTTCGCCGGTGAGGCGGGTCATTTTCTGCTCGAAGGGCTCGTCGTCTTGAATGGTGTCCTCGATGCCCACGTAGCGGCCGGGGGTGAGGATGTAGTCCTGTTTCGCGATGTCTGCGGTTTCGACGACGGCACAGAATCCCTTTTCGTCTTGCAGTTTGCCCTTCTGGAATTTTTCGAAGGTGTCGGCGAGTTTCTGGATGTCTTCTTCGCTCAGGTCGCGGTGCTTGCGGTCCACCATGTGGCCCATGTTGCGAGCGTCGATGAAGAGCGTCTTGCCCTTCTGCTTTTTGCCGCGGGTGATGAACCAGAGTGTCACGGGGATGGTCACGCTGTAGAACAGCTGGGTGGGCATGGCCACGATGCCTTCGACAAGGTCGGCCTCAATGATGCGTTTGCGGATTTCGCCTTCGCCGCCGGTTTGCGTGCTGAGTGCTCCGTTTGCAAGCACGAGCCCGATTTTTCCGCCGGGCGCGAGGTGGTAGATCATGTGTTCGATCCATGCGAAGTTCGCGTTGCCTGCGGGCGGGAGGCCATATTGCCAGCGCGGGTCTTCTTGCAGTTGTTCCTGACCCCAGTTCTTGAGGTTGAAGGGCGGGTTCGCCATGATGAAGTCGAAGCGTTCGTTGGC
>JAILBH010000185.1 GCA_024681195.1 Treponema sp. | reverse complement strand
CTGGTATGGATCTACAACCTTGTACTGAATAATCCATTCAACATCTACAATGTTCAGGTCGCCTGTGAGCATTTCTGATTCTTCATAAATGTTGTTTTTATATTCGTTGTTACGGCCGGCCTTTACAGTTTTAAATCCAAACTGCTCTGCGCGGACTGTAGAAGTATCAACATTGTAGTTTTTGTCTATTCCAAAAGGAAGTTTTACATGAAGACCTGGTCCAACAGTTGTGGTATACTTGCCAAATCTTGTGATAACTGCCTGTTCAGTTTCATCTACAACATAAAAACTTGAAAATCCTGCAACTACAACCAGTGCAAGGATAATCAGCCAGATAAAGAAAGATGGTTTTATGAGTCGGCGTTTTTTTGCCGGTTTGATTGTCTCGTCAGCCATTCGTTTCCTCCTAATTTTTTTGTATACTGTTTAAAGATAATGATATTTTATAAAAAAAACAACAAAAAAACAGATATATGAGGTATAATATAGGCATGGAAAAGAAGATTAACGAAAAGCGCTCACTTTTGCGTGAGGCAGAAAAAATGAATAATAATATGTCTCCTAAAAGACACGGAAGAAGGGGTGGTGGCTTTCTTACAAAGATAATAATCATCCTTTTACTGCTGATTATTCTTTTATTCGGCGGATATTATATATACTCAAAGAAATTTACTCCAAAAGTTGAATCCAGTGTATCTGTTGTTATGCACCAGCTTTCGTTCTGTCAGGAGCTGGTAACTGCAAAATATCGTTATAGTGATCTGGTTTCCATAAGAAAATCCATAGCGCTTTCTAAAAGCATCAGCATTATTAAATATACAGGAATAATCAGAATAGGTATTCCAGATCTTGCAAAGAGTGATTTTGATATTTATAACGGCGGAAAGGGGCTGCGCATAAAGCTTCCTGATGTTGAGATTCTTGGAAACGACATTGTGGAACAGGAAGTTTTTGATGAATCACACAGTATTTTTGTTCCGATTACAATTGATGATGTGTTTACCGAAATAGAAAAGGCAAAAGAAAATACTCTTGAAGAGCTTGTAGATGAAGGTGTTTTGGAAGAAGCACGCGAAAACGCAAAAAAAATAATCCAGCAGATTATGCTGTCTGCCGGATTTGAAGAAGTTATTGTAAGTTAATCTACAACAATAACCGAGGCGCTGCGTCCATCAAGAGTGTAAACCTTGTTGGGATTAGTGTTGTCCAGCATAGGTGTAAGGCCAATATAGTAATTGTAATAATATTTTCCTGTTGGAAGCGGCAGACTCAGCTCGTAAAAACCGGGAGAGGTCTCTTTTAGAGAGTAAATCCAAGGATCCCAGTTAGAAAATGTTCCTGCCAGGTGCAGTTCAAGTCCTGGTTCTCCCTTATAAATGAATCTTACCTTATCATCTTTGGTTTTTTCGGTGTATTCATAGATGTCGCCAAGGTTATCCAGCTTAGAAAAATACAGATTTACGCTGTCATCATAAACCTTGTTTGGATTAAGAGGGTCTGTCGTCCACAAGCCGTCCATAATTATTCTGTATTTGATGGTTTTAATTTTATGTTTGCGCTCGTAGCAGTAGAACATGTGGATAGGCGTCTTAGTTCCATCGTCGTTTGTACGCATAAGAATCTGGAATGGATGAATAACCTGGTAATTTTCAAAATCAAAAACAATTCCCACGTTCCTGTGCGTAGTTTCGGCTGTAAAAATAATATAATCTTCCGTAACAATTGGTGCACAAGGCTCGTCAATTTCGTGAATAAGCTTATCAAGCTCATAAGGCTGATAAATAATTTCTTTTTCTTTTGCAAATAATCCCTGTCCCAGCGTTAAAACCGCCAAAACAACACCCATTGCGAAAATTTTACACTTCTTCATATTGTGTATATCGGTATGTCGTAAAAAAAATTAATGATAATTTGAAAAAACTTATAGAGCTGTAGCTGTTTTGGCTCGGAGTGAAAAATGTTCGTGGACAACATCATCCCCGTTGGCCATGGACATTTTTCACGTGAGAGACAAAACATTTTCTATATATATGTATTTATTTATATTTTTTTCTTAAGTTCATTAGTCTTTTTTCCGTTCATATAAGAAGAGTAGTATACTTGTATTATTTGGGAAATAAGGGGTAAAATAAAAAAGGTATGCCTGGTATAAGTCAGCTCAAACAATTCAACAAAGATATTCAGTCTCTGGGAGATGAGGTAACTCTTAGAGCAACAAGGGGAGAAAAACCTGTTGTTGTTCCAATTCCAAAAGGAATTACGGTTCAGGATGATTCCGAAGATTTTGTTCTTGGAATGCCGGACAATCCTCGTGTTGTCGATAACTCATCTGTTGATGAAGACCTTTCAGAAATTACTGGAATTACATCTGGAAAATCCAGCTCCTCATCCTCAAGTGAAGAACAGGCTGCTGCATTTGAAGCTCCCGACATGTCATCATTACTCGCCCCTGTAGATTTAGGTTCATCAGATTCCAGTGACGCAATGCCGGATCTTTCTCAATTTATGGATGAACCTGTAGAAGAAGAACAGGAGATTGTAGAGGAAGAACCAGAAGAAATTTCGGTTGCAGATATGGGTCTGGAAGCTCTTCTTGCCGGAGCCGGATTTGACGGTTCTGAAGGAACAGAAGAGGAAGAAGCTCCTGCTGTTGATGATTTTGAAACAGAAGAGCCGGAAGAAGTGGAAGAAGAAAAACCTGCTTCTCTTGATCTGCCTGTTTCGGATGGAAGTGAAGATACTTCTATTAGTGATGAATTTGATTTTGGTTCATCTGATATACTTGCAGATATTCTTGCACCTTCTGAACCTGCTGCAGCCCAAGAGCCGGCGGTTCCTGGAGATGCATTACCTTTGGAAAGCTTTGACGAGCCGGCTCCTGCTGATGACCTTGCGCCTATAGAAGATGCAGCACCTATGGATGATCTTGCTCCGCTTGATGATGCTGCGTCATTTGATGAACCTGCGCCGCTTGATGAGGCTGAGTCGCTGGATGAGGCTGCGCCTTTGGATGATGCGGGAGCTATGGATGACCTTGCGCCGCTTGACGATGTTGCGTCCTTTGATGAACCTGCGCCACTTGATGAGGCTGATTCGCTGGATGAGGCTGCGCTTTTAGATGATGCGGGAGCTATGGACGACCTTGCGCCGCTTGACGATGTTGCGTCCTTTGATGAGCCTGCGCCACTTGATGAGGCTGGTTCGCTGGATGAGGCTGCGCCTTTGGATGATGCGGGAGCTATGGACGACCTTGCGCCGCTTGACGATGTAGCGTCCTTTGATGAGCCTGCGCCGCTTGATGAGGCTGGTTCGCTGGATGAGGCTGCGCCTTTGGATGACGCTGGTGCATTGGATGAGGCTGCTCCACTTGATGAGCCTGCGGCACTGGATGATACCGCTCCTCTAGATGATCTTGGTTCTTTTGATGAACCAGCCGCTGCAACAGAAGACTTTGGAGCCGATGCCCTTGGCGACATGGATTTTGGAGATACAGCCGGTCTTGATGACATGGGCGGTGGAGATGAACCTTCAACTTCTGACTTGTTTAATCCTCAGGATGTAGATCTTCCTGATATGAATACAACCTTTGAAGAAATCCCTGACGGTGATTTTGATGCCGGAGGAGATTCCTTTGATGATGCAGAAACAGAATCAGAACCAATGGAGCCGGTTGATGTTTCTCAAATGGAAGACATCGATTTTGGTATTCAGGATACAGATGCCCAGCTTAATGTAGATACCGGTGATGAAGACTTTGAACTTGATTCCGGCAAAATCAGTATGGAAGGTTCTGATTTTGAAATTCCTGGTTTCTCTGATGTATCTGCTGCTCCTGCTGTTCCAACCGGTAAAAAAGCAAAGAACCTTGACGTTCCAGATTTTAATGGCGCAATTCCCGGCAAGGAACTTCCTCCAAATACCTTGAGTGACGAGCAGTACAAGCAGTTCCTCAAAAACTTAAATGAATATCCTCTTAACGTTCGTCTTGCGTTTGAAGACCTTATTGTTCAGGATGAATTTACAGACGACGCAGAATTTGAAATTATAGAAAAAATCCTCAAAAAAGCTCCTGCCCGCCAGGTTGCATCTACTTTGGAAAAGATGCTCGATACATCAATTCCAGTTCCTCGCGACTTTGAGCACCGTACAGCAGAAGAATATGAGGCATATAAAAAATCTCTTTCTTACCAGCTTAAGAATAAGATTCTTCCGGGCCTTTTGTGCGGAATTCTTGTGTTGCTGCTTGGATGGGGACTCTTTAACTTTGGTAAAAACTGTATCTACATTCCTGCAAAAGCAAGCAAGCTTTACAAGCAGGGTTATGCGCTGCTCCAGGCAGATGAATATGTTCAGTCTCAGATTAAGTTTGATGAGGCTGCAAGCTATCAGCTTAAAAAGAAGTGGTTCTTTAATTATGCACGCGGTTACAGAGAGCACAAACAGTATCAGCGCGCAGCAGATATATATGGAAAACTTTTGATTTATTTTAATCATGATAAAACTGCCGGTCTTGAGTATGCAAGAATGGAGCTTGAAGATCTTGTTAATTACGAAAAGGCAGAAGAAATTACACGCCGCGAAGTTCTTGATTATCATATTAATGATGCAGATGGAATCCTTATGCTTGGAGACATCTTCCTTGAATGGGGTACCGAAGCAGATCCTTCAAAGCTTGAGCTTGCAAAAGAGCAGTACATGACTCTTATTCAGCTTTACAAGCCTAATGATTTGTATAATTCAAGACTCATGCGCTACTATATCCGCAGCGATAACTTCCAGCAGGTGCTTTCTTATAAAGAAATGTTTGAATCTCAAAAGAAGGCAGATATTTCTTCCGAAGACTGGACAGAGCTTGGCGGTTATCTGTTGAACAAGCTTTACGGAGATATTTCTCCTTCAGAAGAATCTTTGCGCTATAAGATAGAAGGTTTGCTCAGACTGCTCATTAAAGCAACCGATTTGGATGATTCAAACGCTGTTGCCTGGTATAACCTTGGAAACTATTACGTATATACAAACGACAGCATTGATAATATTTCTTATTCTCTTAAGAAGGCTTTGGAACGCTTTAATAAGGCACCTCAGCTCAAGAAGCGCGATATTTACAAATATATTGATACCTACAGACTTCTTGGTGAAAACTATCTGCTTACAGATGAATATCTGCAGGCACAGGAACAGTTTACCCAGGGTATTACCCTTTATAATGTAGAAAAAGAAAATGCCGGCTTAGAAGGAAATGAAAAGATTGGTCTTATGTATGCAGACCTTGGAAACATTAACTACACAATTGCAGGAGATTACGAAAATGCTGCAAACAATTATAAGAATGCAGTTGCTCTTGGTTATGATATTCCTCAGGTTCGCTACAGACTGGGTTATATAAGCTATAAGTCAAAGAATTATCTGGAAGCTCTCGGCTCATTCATGAAGGCCGGAGAAGCTAATCAGAAAGAAAGAAATCTTTTGCTTGCAATGGCAAATACATTAAGCCTCAGAAATGATGATTATGCGGCAGAAGGCTATTATGAGCAGCTTATTTCTAAGCTTGATACAGAAATTGCAGAGCAGGGTGGAACAGTATTCCCTCAGACAGATACAGCAAGCTTTGATTTGATTACAACTTATCTATATGCTGCAAACAACTATGGTGTAACTCTTTACAAGCTTGCAAAACGCACAGGTAACAGCCAGAAAAATGCTCAGGCAATTGTTCAGTTACAGCAGTCTGTTCGCGCATGGGATTCGCTTACCCGCGATCCTCAAAGTCTTGTAAGACTTGATGGAAGCAATCTTGCTCAGGAAAACATCAAGTATCTGACTCACCCTGTATCTGAGTTTGAACCGGCAATTTATATTGAAATACCAAAGAATCTGACTGAACATGAAGGACTCTAAAACAATACTTAAGGAACTCTTCCGTAAGTCAATCCATATCTGCAGTGCTACTCTTCCATGGTTTTTTGTAAACTATTACTGGTACACAGTTTATGGACTTTACATAATTGTTGTTCTTTATTATTTTTGCGAAATAGCACGACTCGAAGGTCATCCGATTCCGGTAGTTTCTTTGATTACAGAAACAGCTTCCCGCTCCCGCGATGAATGTAAATTTGTTCTTGGTCCTGTTACACTTGTTTTTGGAATTGTTCTTGCAGCTCTTTTACTTCCGCTTGAATGTGCAAAAATCGGTATATTTGCCCTTGCATTTGGAGATGGACTTGCAAGTCTTGGAGGAAAGCTTTTTGGACATGTAAAGATTCCTCATGCCGGCGGAAAAACCTTAGAAGGAAGCCTTACCTGCTTTATTGCAGTCTGTGTTTCTACCTGGTATGTCTGCCGCAATATTCCGGCAAGTCTTCTGGTAGCTTTTTCTGCAATGATAATAGAAGTTTTTCCTTTGGGAGACTGGGATAATATGCTCATCCCGATTATGACAGGTTCAATCTACTGGCTGCTTAAACTGGTCTTTTAATCATTCCACAAATACTGCTTATGAAGTTCTTTAAGATAAAGAATGTTTCCGGCAAGCATAAACGCAAATGACAAAACTAATCTTAAAACATTAATTGAATTAAGAAGCATATAGGTTCCTGCTCCTATACAAGCCAGACCTATTGTAGTAAGCTGGGTATAATATTTTTGACGGTTATTAAAGAACAGTGCAACAAGACTTGCAAGAACAATCAGAATTGATGTAATTCTGATTACCGTTCTAAAACTGTAATCAACTTCAAAATTAGGACAGATAACCGGTGTGTTCATCGGAATAATCTGTGCAATAAAAAGGTTCCCCAAAATAAGAATAAAAAGATTTTTTTCCAGATCCTGGCGCTGATCTGCATCACTCATTACTACAGAAAAAAGCAGGGATGTTGGAATAAGCAGTTTAGAAAAAAGAATTAAATTCCCGCAGAAAACCAGCAGGTTAGAAAAGGTTGAGCTTATATTAAAAAGCGGAAGCCAGATTCTAACAGAATTTGCAAGAAGAGCAATAAGAAAAACAGAGAAGAACGAAACATCAGTTGCCTGGGTTTTTTCGAATACGTGAAAAAGCATAAGACTTGTTACACAAACATAAATGAGCTGGTAATAAAGCGAGATTATTACAACCAGCGGATTATATTTTGTAAGAAAGTTTGTACGTTCTGTAAATTTTGCAAGCTGGGCTGCAGAAAAAGTCTGATTGGTGTAAGTCTCCAGCGAAAAAGCTTTGCTATATATAGAAAAAACAAGAATAAATACATTAATAATCAAAAAGCAGAGGGAGAGGATAAAGAGCGAAATATTAAGCTTGTTTCTTGTTTTTATGGTCATATTAAAATATTATCGGGTAAAGAAATAATAGTAAAGAGTTATTAAAAAAAACCGACAATAAAAATGACACATTTTTACTTGAACTTTTGGGAGGATCAGGAAAATGAAAAAGATTGTTTCTTTAGCTTTATCACTCTTCATTTTGTGTTCGGCTTTGAATGCCGGTGATGTTGCTACCTTTGTAGATAAGGGCTTTTCTGAGGATGGAAAGTATTATGTTTTTGGCCAGTATGGAAGAACCGATAAAAAGTATCAGGGTTGGGCCGAAATCTATCAGGTAGATATTGCAAAGAACGACTGGGTTGATGGTGGGGTTTTTAAGATTAAGCCTACCGCTGTAACTGCAGATAAGGCTGGAATTGAGGTTTATGAATCTCTTGAAGGCAAAAATTATTATTATCTCCGCGACCTTAAATGTAAGGTTGCAGATGCAGACAGAGTTCTTTATATTCTGGATGATGTAAATAAAACCGGAACAGATGAAATTGTGTTCACAGATTTTAATAATTCTACTATTGAAAATCCTAATACCTTCCATATTCAGCTTGTACCTACAATCACAGGCAAAGGAAAGAATGTAAAATCTTCGTTTTATATCTGGGTAGAAAAAAAGGATTCAGAAGGAAATACAATAAGCAAAACTAAGGTTGGAAGTCCGGATGTTGTACGTTCCGGAATCAGTAATTATAAGATTGAGCGCATTATGTGCGACCCTTCACAGAAAAACTTTATTTTTGTTGTAGAAAAAATCCAGGAGGATGATACCGGTATTTCTATCCGTTATATGGTAGAAGCAGCAAAAATTGACTGATATTTGCAAAAAAAATAAAAATTTTTAAAAAAAACGGGCTGTTTTTTGTAACAAGTCCGTTTTTTTTTCTATACTATATATGATTTGTTTTTCTTGTTTTTAACGTACGGACCTTTGTGTCTGTACGTTATTTTTTTTAGAGGTGAAAAATGATTGGTTCTAAATTAAAAGAAAAATTAAAGCATATTTTTGTTGTTGGGGCCGAAGCAGCTGTGCTGGTGACAATTGTTGTTTTGTCGGCAGCTCCGGTTTCCTGTAAGATTACTGAGCAGGGAATTACAATATTAAATGGAGATTATACTCCGCCTGTGTTGAACGGCTTTACGGTAATTGATGAAAAAACTGTAAGGCTTGAGTTTTCGGAAAAGGTAGAGGTGTCTGGTTATGTGGTTGCACGCATTACGGATGAATTATTTTCTTCGGAAGAACATTCGCAGACTCTGGATTTGTCTCCTGCTCTGGAAAGAGCTTCTGGTGTGTACGGGGCTCTTTCGTGCAAGGTCCTTCCCGGCGCCGAACCCGGTATTTTAGAAATTGTTCTTGACCAGGACATGCAGGTTGGTCAGTCCTACGAGTTTTATTCAGAGGTTCACGACAGCTCGGGTAACAGCCTTACAATTGCAATTCCTTTTACAGGTTATAATTCACGGGTGCCCGAATTGCTTATTACAGAAATTCAGACAGAAAGTGTAGGCCAGAGAAAAACTGAAGAAGATGATAATTTTTACCGTAACGAATTTATAGAACTGCTTGCGCTTAAGGGTGGGAACCTTGCGGGGCTTGAGCTTTGCAGTGCTTATGATGGAGAAACAAAAAAATATGTTTTTCCTGTTGTAGAAGTTGCAGCCGGAGAAGTTTTTGTTGTCCACATGAGGAAGCGGGGGAACGGTTGTGTGAGCGAGCTGGGAGATAATCTTGCAGCTGCAACTAATACGTATAGTTCTCCACAGATAAGAGATTTATGGACAGATATTGAAACCACAACTCTTGGCAACAAGACAGATATAATTCTTTTACGGAATACTGCAGATAAAAAACTTTTAGATGCAGTAATGTACAGGGCGTCTAACATAGAAGCCTGGGCAAAAAAGATGATAGATTTTTCTTCGGCTGTAGATGAAAGCGGGATTTATGATTCGGGTGATGTGGAAAACGCTTTTATTACCGATGAGATGACTGCGTCCAAAACAATGAGTCGTAAGGATGCTGCTGCTATAAGGGAGCGTGTCCTGGCCGGGGAACAAATTGAATATCCTGTAAAATCTGGTCCTCAAAGCTGGGAGGTGCTTACAGAAGGTACTCCGGGGTCTCTTTAATTTTAAGCGTTTTTATGTTACATTTTCCGTATGGTAGAATTATTAGCTCCTGCGGGAAATATAGAATCTCTTGATGCTGCGATCGGCGAAGGTGCAGATGCTGTATATCTGGGCTTAAAAAGCTTTAATGCGCGCATGCGTACAACAAACTTTGCCTGGAATCAGTTTGAAGCTGCAGTAGAAAGCCTTCACAAACAGAATAAGAAGGTTTATGTAACTGTAAATACTGTCTGCGAAGAAAAAGAAACCGAGCGCCTGTACAGATTTTTGTCTTATCTGAACGAGGTTGGTCCAGATGCACTTATTGTTCAGGATTATGCCATTATGCGCATGGCACAGGAATTCTTTCCAAAGATGGAGCTGCATGCTTCTACCCAGATGAATGTAGAAAGTTCTGCTGCCGTTCGTCTGCTTGCAAAAAATGGTGTAAAGCGTGTAGTTCTTGCCCGCGAGCTTGGTCTTAATGAAATCAAAAAAATCAAGGATGAAACAGGCGCCGAACTTGAAGTTTTTGTTCACGGTGCTCTTTGTGTAAGTGAATCGGGACTTTGTCTTTTTTCTTCATTTCTTGGTGGAAAATCTGCTAACCGCGGAATGTGTGCTCAGGCTTGCCGCCGCTTTTATACAGCAGAAGTGCCGGGTGGTGTTAAGCAGGGTTATTATTTTTCTCCATGCGATTTTGAGCTTATTGATCAGATTCCGGCCCTTATAGAAGCCGGTGTAGATTCATTTAAAATTGAAGGCCGCATGAAGAGTGCGGAATACGTTGGCAGTGTAGTTGCCGCTTACCGCTACGTAATAGATCATTACAAAGAAGATAAAAAGGGTGCAATTGCCACAGGAAAAAGAATTCTTTCTTCTGATTTTGCCCGCTCTAAAACTACCTACTGGTACGGCTTTGAAAGTCTTGAAGAAGGTGTTGCTAATGCCGGAAAAAAGATTTTGAATCCTGAACAGGCTGGTGGAACAGGGCTTTATCTTGGAAAAATTGCCGGAACAAAACCCGCAGAACGCGGACTCATAGAAGCAATTCAGGAAAAGGTTCAGATGTGCTATCTTAAGGGTGGTACTTATGATCCGGACCCTGGCGACTCAATCCGTATTCATAAAAAGGATGATACCGGTCGCGAAAGCCACAAAATCCGCACTGTAGAGCTTGATGACAAGAATAACCGCCGCTGGATTGATATTCCTCCAGGATTTTCTACCGGGGACGAAGTTTATCTTTTGCAGTATAAAACCGGCAACAAGCATTATCATCACGTGCTGCCAAACGATATTGGCCGCTACAGAAAGCAGCCTAAAGACGAAAAGCTTCCTATTCTTGATATAACTCCTGTAAAGCAGAAGGAACTGGATTACTTTCCGGACGGACTTTATGTTCAGGTTTCTTCTGTACCTGATATTTTTGCAGTTCAGGGACTTAATCCTGTTCGTGTAATTCTTGAATACAATTCAGAAACTGCTTACGATCTTCTTAATCATAAAACTGTTTTACCGTTCTCTAAAAAGCAGATATATATTTCTTTTGATCCGTTCTGTTCTTCTTCCGAAGAAGATAAGCTTTTGAACCAGATGGATTCTTTAATTGCAGACGGTTTTACAAATTTTGTTGCAAACAATCTTGCACACATTCAGCTTTTAAAAGGCAAAAAAGTTAATGTCATTGCAGGTCCTTATCTTTATACCTTTAACCGCTGGGCTGCCTCCTGGCTCGAAAATCAGGATGTTGGTGCCTTTATTATGCCTTATGAAGATTCTCGCAGAAACCTGGAAGCAACCTGGGAACAGAATGTTCGTTCCAGAGTATTGGTTCCGGTTTTTGCTTACCCGGCTTTGTTCCGCATGAGATTCCGTCTGCCGGAAGATTATGACTTTACTTATTTTGAAGACAAAGAAGAAAAAGTGTTTAAAGTAAACTCAACCGCAGATGGTTCTTTTGTAATGCCAGAAGAGCCTTTTTGTATTGCAGATAAGGTTCAGTATATCAAAAGCTCAGGCTTTAAGAAAATTCTCATAGACTTTTCTAAAACTAAGGTTACCCGTAGTCAGATAAAGGCAATTTCGACTTCTATGCTTAAGGGACAGCCTTTGCAGGGAATATCCCGCTTTAACTGGAAGGATGGTTTTTATTCTCCACAACAGATGGAAGAATATAAAGCCGCCAATGAACGACTTGCCGCTGCAAAGGCAAAGGCTTCCAGAAGCGGGAAAAAGTGTCGTTAGAAAACAGCCTCCTCTGTTTGCGGTACTGCCTGTTCAGTTGTACTGGCAGCAGCTTCTGTAACAGAAACTGTCTGGGTCTCAGTCTGAGTCTTTGCTTCACCTTCGTCCTTGTCCTTTTCGGATTTTGGTTTCATGAACTTGTATTCAACGTGTTCTGCAACAACATAAATCCTGGACTTTTTCTGGTTATCCTGTTCCCAGCGGCTCTGCTTTAATCTGCCGACAACACGAACTCCCTGACCCTTGTCGCACCATTTTGAGCAGGTCTCTGCAATTTCGCCATAAGCTTCTACATCAAAAAAAGAAACTTCCTCTCTTTGTTCCCCTTCTGGAGTTTTTGTGTAACGGTTTACTGCCAGCGGAAACTTACAAACCTTAAAACCTGTGGAAGGTTCAGAAAGCTCTGCCTTTCTTACAATGTTACCTTCCAGAATAATAGAATTGAGCTGATTCATAACAACCCCACTTAATAAATAGATTTTCGCGCCCGGCCGGAGCACACAGGAAAATCAAAAGATTTCCTTAACTATAGACTAGAAAAAAAATGGGACTTGTTACAAAAATTTGGCAAAAAAAATGAAAAATTTTTAAAAAAGTGAGAAATTTTGTTAAAAAAGTGAATTTTTGCTGCTAGTTCTTCTTTGTACCGTTGCTTACAAGTCTTATCATGTAAAGCTGAACGTACTCTGTAAGGGCCCGCTGCTCCGAAATTTTCTGCATATTCGGAGTTCTTACAAGGGCATCTGCAAGGTTTTCTATGCGCTCTTTGGTAAAAGACTGGGCAGTTAAAGTATTGCAGACTCTTCTTGTATAGTCTCGTATAAGTGCGTTTACATCTTCTGTAAGATTGTTGTAGGCTTCTTTAGAAATCATGCGGTTCCACTGTTTTTCCAGGAAGTTTAATTCGCGGTCAAGAGTTGAGCCTTCCGGAATAAACTCTGCAGTAATTTCCTTTGCCTTGTCTGCAAGAGCTTCGTGGCGTCCTTTTTTAGACTTTTTGTCGCCTTCTTCGTTTTCAAGAATATCCATTGCGTCGACAGAAGATTTTTGCTCTTTTGCAGCCTGCTTCTGCTTTTCAATTTTCCTGGCGCGGAACAAACCGATGAGCCACGAAATAAATGGAATTGTATAAATA
>JAILBH010000181.1 GCA_024681195.1 Treponema sp. | reverse complement strand
CCTGCTTAAAGACCATATCAACGTAGCACAACCAAAGAATCAAGCTGGTGTAAGAGCAAGAGTGTCTCAAACAAATAATTTTGCAGCTACGGGTGATGAAGACGATGGTACTGTAACTGGTAACACAACAACTAACCCAATCCTTGGTTACGCTATCCGTGAAGGCGCTAAAGGTTACCTCGAAATCGCCCAGCGCAAGTAAACTTCTTAGCTTTACGCGCTAATTTTATGTGCACCCGCCACAATTTGTCAGCAATGACAAGCTGCGGCGGGTGTTTTTTAAAATTTCTCCAGGCGGATTGAAGAACTGACTGAAGAGGCAAAACACAATACACAATGGAGGCAGCAATATATGGAATGGGAAAGACAAAGAACATACGATTTCGAAAATGGTAAAGAAACCAAAGCAATAGAAGCTGCAATTGAGCTTCTAAAGGAAAATATTTCTCCAGAAACAATAGCCAAATGTATAAAGCTTCCTCTTGAAAAAGTACACGAGCTACAGCATCAGTTACAGGTTATTGAACTTCCTTAAAACGCAAGGCGAGGCTTGTTTGAAGAACTCTTTTAATCTATAAATTCTTGCTTTTTGAACAAGGAACCTTTCCTCGGCTACATATCATGGTTTTGCAATTGGAACTGTACCGTCCGAAACATTAATTATGGATACCGCCAATACGACCCCAACATTCTGGTTCAGACAAGGAAATAGAACTAAAAGGTAATTGTAATTAAATCAAAAAGAGCACATCCAAGGATGTGCCCTTTTTTTAGTTGTATAAATATTTTACAGTTCTTTTGCAAGTGCCTGAACTTCTTTTGGACTAAGGCCTGTGCCTTGGGCAATCTGTTTTTGGGTCAGGACTTTCATTTGAAGTAGTTTTTTTGCTGTTTCTGTAGCCTTTTGCTTTGAACCCTGTTGAATGCCTTGCTGTATGCCTTGCTGAATGCCTTGCTGTATGCCTTGCTGCAAGCCTAACTGCAAACCTTCTTTACGCCCTTCTTCAACCGCTTTCTTTTTTAAGTTCGCCTGGATGGTATTGCGGTCACATTCTGCTATGAAAATTGAATTTTGGTAAAACCAGTTATCATCGGATTTACTGATTTTTTTTACTGTTTTTTCTGCTGCCATAATACCTTCTTCGCTCCTTATTAAATCTTCGACATAGTGCAATTTGTCTAAATCATCAATGTAAGATAAGAACAGACCCCATTTTTCAATTTGTGTAAGTTTTTCAACAGGGGTCCCATATTTCTTACGGATTGTTACAAGGTCAATCAAGATTATATTTAATTTGTCCGCAAGAATTTTGCCTGAATTGTCCTTCATAGTATACCATGACATTTCACACTTGTCATCTTTTAAACAATGAAAGTTTAGAACCGAGATTTGGTATACTTTTGGCCCTTCCCAGTTTTTACCCTTTTTGACATTGTTAGAAAGAAGTCTTGCGGCTTGAATTTCTGCTCTCGAAGGATAATCATATTCCTGCTGCCAAGCCTGCATTTCAATTTCCGAAATTTCGCCATTATCAAATTCTGCACAGACATCAAAAGTGATACTTCTCTGTTTTTGGGTTTCTTTTGGAGGTTGTGTAGATTTGATTATTACTTTTGTAATTTTTCGCCCCAAAACTGCAGAAATAAAACTTTTTAATGCCAGATTTGATTCTTCTGTTTCTTGAGTGAACATTGCTTTAAATGTCCAATCATAAAGTGGACTTAATAAGGCTCTGGAATTAGGCCTTCGTGTGTAATTTTGAGCTGGATATTTTGGCTCAAATATTGGTTCTTCCATATAAAAACCTCCTGAAAAAATCTCTATATATAGACTAGAAAAAAAATGGGACTTGTTACAAAAATTTCTGTAAAAATTGCAAAAAATCTTTAAAAAAAAACAAATTCCATTATAATTTAATAATCACAAGAATGTGATGGAGGAAAAATATGGATTTGATGAAGCTTCAGAACGGAAGCGATGTGCGCGGAGTTGCAGTTAATGGAGTAGAGGGAGAAAACGTAAATCTTACGCCAGAGATTGCGGCTAAGATTGGCTGTGCTTTTGTGAGCTGGCTTTCTGGAAAAAAGAAGGTAGCGGCTTCTTCTCTTACTATTGGTGTTGGACGCGATTCACGTGTTACTGGTCCGGCTCTTGCAGACGGGCTTATAGCAGGCATTTTGAGCACTGGAGCTCAGGTTGTAAATTGTAATATGGCAACTACACCTGCAATGTTTATGTCCATTGTTTTTGATCAGACAAAATATGACGGCTCTGCCATGATTACGGCAAGCCACCTTCCTTTTAATCGTAACGGAATTAAATTCTTTGATGCAGACGGAGGTCTTGAACACGAAGATATTACTGCTGTTTTGCAGATTGCTTCTAAGCTGCCAGAAGATTATGTTGCAAATACAATTATTAATAGTGCTGTAAAAACAGTTCCAGCCTTTAACTTAATTGACGTTTATGCTGAATATCTTCGTAAAAAAATTGCAGATGCTCTTACTGGTCTTGGCAAGGGCAATAAGCCTTTGAGTGGGCTCCACATTGTTGTAGACAGCGGAAACGGTGCTTCGGGCTTTTTTGTAGACAAGATTTTGCAGCCACTTGGCGCCGACACTACAGGAAGCCAGTTCCTGGAGCCGGACGGAATGTTCCCTAACCACATTCCAAACCCGGAAAATAAACAGGCCATGGAAGCAATCCGCAGTGCTGTTTTGAACAATAAGGCAGATCTTGGTTTGATTTTTGATACCGACGTTGACCGCATGAGTGCAGTTTTGAGTGACGGCAGCGAAGTAAACCGCGATTCCATTATTGCAATGATTGCAGCTATTCTGGCACCGGAATATCCTGGTTCTACAATTATTACAGACAGTGTTACAAGCGATCGTCTTACATACTTTTTGCAAGATGTCCTTGGCCTCAAACATTTGTGCTACATGCGCGGATACAAGAATGTTATCAACAAGCAGAAGGAACTGAACGCTGCCGGTACTGTTGCTCCGCTTGCAATGGAAACCAGTGGCCACGGTGCGCTCAAGGACAACTACTTTTTGGATGATGGGGCCTTCCTTGCAGTTAAGCTTGTTATTGCTTTGGCACAGGCAGCCAGCACAGGCAAAAAGCTCGACAGTTTGATTGAAAAATTACCTCCGCTGGTTGAAGAAGGCGAGTACCGCTTTAAGATTGCAGGAGACGACTTTAAGGAATATGGAAAAGGCGTTCTTGAAGAATTCAAAAAGCGTGCAGCTGCAGCCGGTTACGAAATGCCACAGTCTTATGAAGGTGTTCGTCTTTCTTTCAAGGGAGAAGACGTTCAGGGCTGGATGCTGCTTCGTTTGAGTCTGCACGACCCTGTTATGCCGTTGAATATTGAAGGCGGCCGTAAAGGGGATTTGCCAAAGCTTGTTGAGATTGCTAAGAAATTGACTGACGGTTTTGATAGATTGGACAGGTCTTGTCTTAAATAGATTGTCGGGCTTGACCCGGGAATCTCTTTTATAGGAGGCACATATGGATGATAAAATCGCGCAGCTCCAGAAGATTATAGACGGCTCTTCCAACATCGTTTTTTTTGGAGGCGCCGGTGTTTCTACAGAATCCGGTATACCGGACTTTCGCAGTGTGGATGGTCTTTACAACCAGCAGTGGAAGTATCCGCCGGAAACTATCATAAGTCGTTCGTTCTTTTTTCATGACACAAAGGAGTTCTACAGGTTTTATCGTGCCAAGCTGCTTCCAACAGGCTTTGAACCAAATGCAGCCCACTACAAGCTTGCCGAGCTGGAGGCCGCAGGAAAGCTCAAGGCAGTTGTTACTCAGAATATAGACGGATTGCACCAGAAGGCCGGCAGCAAAGTTGTATACGAGCTCCACGGCAGCACCCTTCGTAACTACTGCATGGACTGCGGCGAGTTCTATGACGAAAATTTTATTGCAGCCAGCGACAAGTCTCCGGATGGCCTTCCTCACTGTACAAAATGCGGCGGCCTTGTAAAACCGGATGTTGTTTTATACGAAGAAGGGCTGGATGACAATGTAATTAGTGGCGCAGTGCATGCCATTGCAGCCGCCGACACACTTATTATTGGAGGCACTTCGCTGGTTGTTTACCCGGCCGCGTCGTTTGTAGATTATTTTCATGGAAAGAACCTGGTGCTGCTTAATAAGTCTGTGACATCCAAAGATGATTACGCTACTCTTGTTATACATGAACCGATCGGCCAGGTTTTGAGCCAGATAAAAGTGTAACTGTCATTGCGCGAGGGGAAGGCTTTCCCCTCCTAATCCTTAACTTTTCATTCAATAAAAAAATACATTTATACAAAAAAAATCTCTCGCATTTTTTATAATATCTGTTATAATGAATACTAAGTAAAACGTTTAACCAAAGGAGTTATTATGGACTATGTTGTTGTAAACTGTAACCGCGACGGAGAGAAAATTAACCGTGACATTTACGGACACTTTAGCGAGCATCTTGGACGCTGTATATATGGTGGATTCTGGGTTGGAAAGGATTCTAAGATTCCTAATATCAACGGATACCGCAAAGATGTTGTAGAGGCATTCCGCGAGCTTGAGATTCCTAACCTGCGCTGGCCGGGAGGATGCTTTGCCGACGAGTATCACTGGCGCGACGGCATTGGTCCTTACGAAACACGCAAAAAGATGATTAATACTCACTGGGGCGGAGTTGTAGAAGATAACAGCTTTGGAACCCACGAGTTTTTTGGCTTGTGCGAAGTGCTTGGTTGTAAGCCTTATGTAAACGGAAACGTTGGATCCGGTACTGTTCAGGAAATGTCTGAATGGGTTGAATATATTACTTTTGGCGGCGAGTCTCCTATGAGTAAGTTGCGCGAAGCTAATGGGCATAAAGAGCCCTGGAAGCTTCCTCTTTTCTGTGTAGGTAACGAAAACTGGGGCTGTGGTGGAAACATGCGTCCTGAATATTATGCAGACCTTTACCGCCGCTACCAGACTTATGTGCGCCAGTATGGACCGGATAAAATTTTTAAGATTGCGTGCGGACCAAACAGCGGAGATTTTAACTGGACTGATGTTGTTATGAAAAATGCGGCTCAGTACATGGATGGACTTAGCCTCCATTATTACACTGTTGAACCGGATTGGAACTCTCGTACTCCTGCTGCTGAGTTTGATGAGAAACGCTGGTATTTGTGTCTGAACAAGGCCAGCTGGATGGAGCATCTTGTAGAAACTCACGGCAAGATTATGGACAAGTATGATCCGGAGAAGCGTGTTGCCCTTGTTGTTGATGAATGGGGAACCTGGCATGCTGTTGAAAAGGGAACAAACCCGGGCTTCCTTTACCAGCAGAATACTGTGCGCGATGCTCTTGCTGCAGGTATTACTTTGAATATCTTTAATAATCACTGCGACCGTGTGCGCATTGCAAATATTGCTCAGGCTGTAAATGTACTTCAGTCGCCTGTTTTGACAGAAGGAGCTAAGATGATTAAGACTCCTACCTGGCATGTATTCCACATGTTTAAGAACCATATGGATGCAACTCATCTTGAAAGCTTTGTTTCTACCGAGACTATTGGAATTGACGATGCCAAGGTTGATGCAGTTACTGCTTCGGCTTCTCACAAGAAGGGCGATTACACTGTTACTTTGACTAACGCAGATTTGAACAAGGCACGTTCGGTTACTGTTAAGCTTGATGGTCTTAAGACTGTGTCTGCGGCTGAGGGTGTCGTTCTTGCCGGCAAACTCATGAACAGCATGAACACCTTTGACAAGCCAAACGAAGTTGCCGCCAAGAAGTGCAAGGTAGAAGTTTCGGGTAATGAAGTTACTGTAAAGATGCCTGCACGAAGTGTTGTGACATTGTCTATTAAGAAATAATGCCCGAAGTGGGGTCCCTGCCCTTCGACAAGCTCAGGAACCGCGTCGAAGGGCCCCGCTGCCTGTTGTATTTATGCCCGAACCTTGTCCCGTTTGTGAATCTAAAAAAGAACTTGCCTCAATGCAGATGACGCCTGAGCTTGTGGAAGAGATGGCGGCTGCAGAACCAATTGCGGACTTTTGCGGAGACGTGGAGTTGGAGCGGCGGCTTGGTATTTGTGGGGCCTGTCCGCGCCTGCAAGATGAAATGACTTGTGCCGAATGCGGCTGCTTTGTGCAGTTCCGTGCCAGGCATGCTACAGCACATTGCGCAAACGGGCTGTGGTGATTATTTCTCCTAAATTCTGATTTTCTCTTTAAAAAATACTTTTTTTTCAAGAATTTTTATTTTTTTTCATGAATTTTTGTAATAAGTCGCTTTTTTTGGACATATTATATATGTGGAAATTTTAATTTACACGCGAACAGGCCTATATAGGCTGGAATTGCATGTCTAAAAATGCTTTTGGGAAACAGTGATACACGCGAATCAAGGGGAGGTGTAAGGATTCGCGTGTAAAAGTTGCTTTGCGAGAGTGTAAAAAACACGCGAAACAAGAGCAAAACTACAATATCGCGTGTAAGCAGGCCTTAGAATGTTTGGAAAAAACACGCGAAACGAGAGGTTGGAGGCAAACCGCGTGTATCCAAGCTTTCACAAAACAATGAATTACACGCGAAACAGCTCTCAATGAATCTTTCCGCGTGTCAAAAGGAGACATTATGGAACATATAAGACAGAAACTCGAAGAATTTTCCAATCTAGCAAACAAACTTCAGGAATATCTAAAAATGGCACCAAAAGAAAAACTTAGAACACGAAAAAAGGGAAATCATTATCAATACTATTCAGAGAAAGACAAAAAACGAAGCTACATCACAAAAAAGAATATCGAAACTGCAAAAAAAATAGCCCGACGGGATTATTACCAGAAACTGCTGCCTCATTTACTCAAAAATATCACTACAATGAAACACTTTATAAAAAATTATAACTCAACACAACTGGAGGAATGTTTTCATAATCTTTCAGATGCCCGCAAACAACTGGTAGACCCTCTTTTTATAGACAACGAAACCTACGCAACTCAGTGGCAATCCAAAAAATATGAACGCAAAAAAGATTCCCCAACTGGAAACCTCTTTACTCAAAAAAACGAACAGGTTCGTTCAAAATCCGAAATCATTATTGCCGATTTGTTGAATTCTAAAAAGGTACCATACCATTATGAATACCCTGTACAACTCATAAATGGGAGAATAATTCATCCTGATTTTTTCTGCCTGAACAAACGCACTCGTCAGGAGTTTTACTGGGAGCATTGCGGCAAAATGGATGACCCTATTTACACTATTAACCTGACACAAAGAATTTCGGATTATTCAAAAATCGGAATTATCCCTGGTAAAAATCTTATTTTGACATTTGAAACAGCAAAAACACCACTTGAAACAAAAACAATCGAGCGTCTGATACAATCCTGTTTAGTATAAATTTCAATACAAAAACATCAACAAAAAATATAACAGGAAGTGTAACTAGCCCGACAGAACCATCATCAGCAGATCCAGTTTTTCGAATCAAACGTGTTGGATCTATTTCTCCCAATCCACTTCTACGCTTCTTTCTTCCTTATTTGGAATCCTCTGGTAAATCAAACAATCTGCCCGGTGAATAGAAACACCCTTGCTTCTTGTGACATAACCCATAATTAAATCAGGGTAGTGCGGGTGGCAGCACTGGGCCAGATTATAAAGAACATTGCGGTCTCCCTGAACAAGTACCTTTTTGTCGGGATAAGAAATCTGTTCTGGTGGAATGCCCTTTTTTGGACGGCGCTTTTTTTCGGGGCGTTCCGGAGCAGCAGAGCCTGTTGTAGAAGTCTGTTGTGTCTGGGCAGCACTTACACGTTCACTAAAAGTTGGA
>JAILBH010000180.1 GCA_024681195.1 Treponema sp. | reverse complement strand
GTTCAGTTATATACACTGCGTCCTGTAGAAGGGGAGCCTGTAGAATTTGCTGAATCCTGGGGTTATGTTTCTGCCGGCCGCGAAGATGAATATAATTCTTCTTTACCAATAACCGATGTATGTTATTTTTCGGCAGAAATTAACTGCTATGGAGAACTGTCTTCTGTTCCAAACCGTAACAAATTAAAAACAGGAAAAGCCCGCTGCCATCTTGTAATTGTGTGCGACAGCCGTTCCCTTACACATTTTGTAATTAATCCTGATTATGGAGTACGCAAAACACTTTTAAAATCAATTGTAAATGCCGCAGCACCTTATGACGGCGTTCAGATAGATTTTGAACTTGTTCCGGCCCGTGACCGTAAGCATTTTTTAACCTTTATTGCAGACCTTCGTTATATGCTTGGACAAGCAAAATGGTTTTCGGTTTGTGTGCCGGCTCGTTTTAAAAAGCTTTCTGATGATATCTATCCTTATGCCGAAATTGCAAGCTACTGCGACAGAGTTTTTGTAATGGCTTATGATGAGCATTGGTCAACAAGCGCTCCTGGTGCAATTGCTTCGGTAGAATGGTGTCAGAAGGTACTTGATTACGCCAAAAAAGCAATTCCAGAAAAAAAACTTATTATGGGTATTCCATTTTACGGACGCTGCTGGGCAGAACAGGCTACAGAAGGTGCCTATTATTTTTCGCGTTTAAACCGCATGATGGTTGCAAACGGTGTAGAAGAAATTATCTACGAAAATGATATCCCTACAGTAAAATATACAACTCAGGTTGATGTAACCGGATATTTTAATGACGCCTGGTCCGACGTAGCTTTGATGCGGCTTTACCAGCAGGCAGGAGTTAAAAAAATAGGATTTTGGCGCGTGGGTCAGGAAGATCCGGAATTCTGGAACTGGCTCAAGATAACAAAAAAATAAACAGGATGACGCAGACAGCTTAAATTTGGTATAATCAGATTATGACGGTTTCTAAGAAAGCAGACAGTATAAGAGATGTAATCCGCTACCTCCAGAAGTTCAAGGGTGCAGTAATTGTAATCTACCTTGATGATAAGATTATTCATTCTTCTTTGTTTGCATTACATATCCGTGATATTGCGCTTTTACATCAGGCTGGACTTAAGGTTGTAATTATACCGGGGGCCCGTGCAAGAATAGACGAGGTTCTTTCTTCTAACGGAATAAAATGGTCTTATAAGAATAATATCCGCGTAACTCAGGAGGATGCAATGCCTCTTGTAAAAATGGCCGCCTTTGATGTTTCAAATACTGTAATGACAAATCTTGCCGCAAACGGAATTACCGCAGTAATCGGTAATTGGGTACGTTCACGTGCCAAGGGTGTTGTAGAAGGCTATGACTTTGGAACCGCCGGAGAAATTGACCGTTTAGATACCGCTTCGTTGCAGACAATTTTAACAGATGGCTTTATTCCAATTTTCCCATGCATCGGCTGGAACTCGGTAGGCCATCCGTATAATATTTCTTCTATTGTTCTTGCCCAGCAGGTTGCAGTTGAACTTAAAGCAGACAAACTGTTTTTTGTAATGGGCGAGGGCGATTCTGTTTCGATTAAAAAGAACGGCGAAGTTGTTCCTGCCATGAATATAGAAGAACTTGATGAATATGCTGCAGAGCTTAAAAACGGGGCTTCGGATTCAGAACAGGTTTTAAATATTTTAAATCTTGCAAAGCAAGCCTGCTGCAACGGAGTTAATCGTACTCATCTTCTGGATGGAAACATAGAAGGAGTGTTTCTTACAGAAATCTTCAGCGACCTTGGATCCGGCACAATGATTTATACCAGCAATTATGGAAAAATCCGCCAGATGCAGCAGTCAGATATACCTTCAGTGCTCGCGCTCATGCAGCCATTTATTCAAAACGGAAAGCTGCTGCCGCGAACGCAAATCAATCTTCAGCAGAATCTAAAAGAATATATTGTTTATGAACTTGACGGCGGAATCCGCGCCTGTGCAGCCCTTCATATTTACAGCGATGGTCAGGCAGAAATTTCGGCTATTGCAGTAGATGAAGCTTTTGGTCATATGGGGATTGGACCTGCGCTTACACAAAAACTTATTTCTCAGGCAAAAGAACAAAAGGTTGTTTCTATTTTCATAATGACAACTCAGGCTTCCGACTGGTTTGAAAAGCTGGGCTTTAGTCCAGATGTAATTGAATCTCTGCCTCCCGAAAGACTCAAAAAATGGACACCGGAACGCAATTCCAAAGTTTACCGCTTAAAGTAATTCAACCTAAAGTAATTCAATAAGAGTGTCTGCAAGCTTTTGAGCTGCTTTTTTGTGAGTTATTGCACTTGGATGCCAGTCGGCTCCAATTCCATCTTCTTCTTTCTGAATATCAAACATAAGAGTTTTAATTGTTACGCTTGGAAAGTCTCTTGCAAAAAGTTTACATGCTTCTGAAACGCTTTCACAAAGTTCCTGACCCATAATTCCAAGGCAGCAGCAAATTTTTGCATCGGGGCTTCTGCGGTGTACAGCTTCTATAAGCTGGCGTAATCCGCTTACATAGGCAAGTCTTCTGTCTTCAATTCCGCGAACCCAGCTGGCATCATTTGTTCCAAGATTAATTACAACAATATCAGGACTGAATTTCTGTTCATCCCATACATGAGGTTCTCTTTTGAGCCTTAATTCACCGCTTTTATCTGTATAAGGCCAGACTCCCGGCATAAGCCACTGAGTTTCCGGCAGCATTACAGTTTCGGGGTCTACATAATTAGAAGTAATACCAATTCCGCTCCAGGAACAGAGCATAAAATCTGCATTAAGCGCACGAGCTGTCAAAAAAGCATAAGCTTTGTCGGGGCGCTCCTGACCTGTACAAAAGGAGTCTACATTCCAGGTGCCTTCAAGTCCGTATCCACAGGTAATGCTGTCGCCAATAAATTCAATTTTAGGAATCTTTCTTTCTTCGATTGCGCGTCCCTTTCTAAGAGTTCCTTCTATTTCGAGAGTCTTTAAACCTGCATAGCCAAAGGCGCATTCACTTAACTTAAGCACTTTAATTACTACAGTCTTTTCTATTTCGGACTGAAAAAGCACTATATCACTTGCAGTTTTATCCAGACTGATTCTTACAGGTTCAAGATTCCCTTCCAGCTCATTTAAAAAATTAAAATTACTCCAGAAGGAATCTCCCTTATATTCATCTGCATTCTTAAGCTCTGTAACATAAATGCCAAGAATGCCGTGTTCTGTATCCTTCTGGCTGGATGGATCACTTAAAATTGTAGCGCAGGCCTTTGTCCCGGTAAAACAGAATTCAAAGCCGCTGCAGGAATAATTAAAATAGCGGACCTCGTTTGCATCAAAGTTTCTGCCATACCATTTTATTTCATCAAATCCAAGTTTCATAAAGGAACTCCGTTAAAGCGCAAGAGGCGCGTACTCAATTCTAATTTCTGGAACAGATTTAAGTTCTGTATAATAGTTATATAGATAGTCACCGTCCGGAAGCTTCATGAGCTTTGTTCCATCTACAGTCAAATCCGAAAGTCCGTTTTTTCCAATCGGGTGATTCATTCCATCTGCCGGAGGTGCAAAAATCCTAAGTTTGATTGTCTGTGGTTCCTTAAGCTTGTTTTGAAAGAACCAGCTCATCAAATCAATGCATTTTACACCAGGAGCTTTGTAGAACCACCAGCCGCCAAACTCCATCATAAGATTCATTGGAATAAGGTCTTTGTCAAAATAAAGCTCTGCAAAGTGTGGGGTTGCTTTAAAAGGAATTTCTAATTCAATTCCCTCTGCGTCTTCTGAGTTTGTCCAGCGCAGCTTTACCGGAAGCTCCAGCTTTTTCTTCGAAGAATCTGCATAACAAAAATTCCTGTTAAAAAACGGATCCTGCATTGCTTTTCTATAGGTTTTAAGAATAGGCTGCTCAATTCCAACTTCGCTATTGTTAGGGTCTGTTACTTCAAGTCCAAGCCTTCCATCATCCCGGAACTGATACAGTGTAAAAGCAGAAAGCCATTTTTCTTTATCGGCCTTAAGCTTTTTGATAAATATTTCTAATTTTTTTGCCTGATGGAATGGACCGTTTACATCTCCGTCCGCATTGAGTTCAGACAAAACCATGGGTTTATCCTGCCCGGTGATTTTTCTAATACGGTAAAGAGTGTTTTTGAATTTCTGATACAGCTGTTCATCATCATAAGAAGCATGGGTTTTTCCGCTTTTTTTTGCTATATCATTTGGCCAGCCCCAGTGCAGCGAAAGATAATTATCCATAGACCATATATCTGCAGCTTTGTATGCTTCAAGGAAAATATCTTCCATTTCGAGTTTACCGGTTTGTTTCATCCAAGCCCCGGCACATAAAATCATTTTTACGTTTGGCGCATATTTATGCATAACGTGGCAGGTCATTACAAAAAAATCTGCAATTTCTTTATAGGTTGCGCGCCTTGTATAGCAGAACCAGGTACCCGTGCATTCGTGATTTACCCTAAGAAGAACCCGTCCATATGGGCGCAGGTCTTTTGCAAGAAGAATAATGTCTTCTTCTTTAAGATGTGGATCAATTGTAATTGTAAGAACAACATCCATTCCGTGACGGCGTATATCCCTCATGCAGCTGAATGGTTCTCCGTCAAGCAGACCTTCGCGTCCACCTCTATAAGGAAAATAGTTTTCATAAGGAGAATCCCATGCACCCTTAGAAGCTGTATCGCGTTTAATGTTGCAGGCGCGGACAGGCCATTCTTTATCATCAGGATAATAAGTATACATCAGACTTATTCCGCGATGAGCCTTCCAGAGTTTACTCAGAATATAGTCCTGGTTAACGTATAAACCGCGTTCGCTTCCATCTCCAAGATCGAGTGCGCATGGGGCCTTTGTGATTAAAATTTTCTTTATTTTGAGGTTACGCATTTAATTAATCCAGGCAGTTGTCCAGATTCTTGCAAATTTCTTCTTTATCAAGATGTCTTCCAATAATAACCATCTTAATCATGCGGTCACCAACCTTTTCATCCCAGTCTTTTTTCATTTCTGGTTCTTCTGCAAGCACACGCTTTTGTTCTGCAGGAGGGCAGGAAGCAAGCCAGTTTCCTGAATAGCCTGCCTGAATCTGGCGTCCGGAAGTTTCAAGTACATAAGCCATGTCTTCTTCATCGCTGAACCAGATTACACCTTTTGAACGGATAATATTTCTTGGCCATTTAGAAGCATATTCATCAAGCTTTGAGCGGTTGAATGGACGTCGTCTGTAATAAACAAACGAACCGATTCCATATTCATCTTCACTTTCGCCTTCATGCTTGTGCTCGTGGTGATGGTGGTGCTCGTGATCATGTTCCTCATGTTCATGTTCATG
>JAILBH010000112.1 GCA_024681195.1 Treponema sp. | reverse complement strand
TCCTCTTACCGACGATGCCCGCAAGCAGCTTAAGATCGAAAACTCAAAGGTAAAGGGTGTTGTTGTATCTAATGTAGAAGCTAAATCACCAGCTGCAAGTCTCCGTCTCCAGGAAGGCGACATTATTACCGCAGTAAACGGTAAGACTATTAAAAATGTTTCAGAGTTCTACCAGGAGCTTTCAAATGCAACCAAATCAATCAACTTTGATATTTACTCTAACGGCGGTACAGTAACAACTGGAACATATAAGTTCTAAAAAGGCATTGTAAAAAGGTGCTATAATTTTCTTTACTATGATTAAGAGAATTATTGGCACCTTTTTTTATTTTGCCTGGCCGCGGCCCGCATCATTGCAGTTGCCGATACCTTTGACGCCATGAACTCAACCCGCCCATACCGCAAGCGCCTCCCCGAAGATTTTATCATCCAGGAAATCAAAAACTGCGCCGGCACCCAGAAGGCGCATTCGCAGATGTATTCTCTAAGTAGTGATTTTCTGTTATAATGTAGGGCATGTATCGTTTATATGTTGAACGCCGCCCGGGCTTTGAAAACGAGGCTAAGAGCTATTTAGCACAAATTAATGGATTTTTGGGAATTGCGGGAGTTACTGCAGTTCGTTATTTTAACCGCTACGACATTGAAAACGTTAGTGATGAAGTTGCAAAAATTGCTGCTACACGCATTTTTTCTGAGCCGCAGAGCGATTTTGTTTTTACAGACGAGCTTCCATCTCACAGTGGAAAAGAAATAATCTGGGAATTTCTTCCTGGCCAGTATGATCAGCGCGCCGACTCTGCAGAGCAGTGTCTTTCTCTTTTGCGTGCAGGTCTTAAGGGTGTAAAAACCTTAAGCGAGCCTCCGGTTGTCCGCTGTGCAAAAATCGTTATTCTTGAAGGAAAGGTTTCTGATGACGATATCAAAAAGATTCAGAACTATCTTATAAACCCGGTTGATTCACGTCTTACAGACGATACAAAACCAGAAACCTTAAAAATGCATTCAGAAGAGCCTGCAGACATTCCTGTTGTAGACGGCTTTATCAAAATGAATGATGAAGAGCTTGAAGCTTACCGCAACAAGATGGGCCTTGCCATGGACCACCTTGATATCAAGTTCCTTCAGGATTATTTTAAGACAGAAGGCCGCGACCCTGTAGAAACAGAAATCCGCGTATTGGATACTTACTGGTCTGATCACTGCCGCCATACAACCTTCCTTACTGAACTTAAAGATATCAAAATCGAAGACGGACCTTATGCTCCTCTCTTTAAAAAATCGTTAGATAACTATAACAATATGCGTACCGATCTTTATGCCGGACGCACCGACAAACCAGTTTGCCTTATGGATATGGCTGTAATTGGAATGAAGTATCTTAAAAAGCACGGCAAGCTTGAAGATATGGAAGTTTCGGAAGAAAACAACGCCTGTTCGGTTTATATAGACGTACATTACACTGCAGACGAAAACGGAAAGTCGCTTGAAGCTGACGACCCGCGCGCAACTGAACGCTGGCTTATGATGTTCAAAAACGAAACCCACAACCATCCGACCGAAATTGAACCTTTTGGTGGAGCTGCAACCTGTCTTGGTGGTGCAATCCGTGATCCACTTTCCGGCCGTTCCTGGGTATATCAGTCAATGCGTATTACCGGAGCTGCAGACCCGACTGTACCACTTAGTGCAACCATGAAAGGTAAGCTTCCTCAGATTAAGCTTTGCCGCGAAGCAGCACAGGGCTTCAGTTCCTACGGAAACCAGATTGGTCTTACAACCGGTCAGGTAGAAGAAATCTATCATCCGGGTTATGCTGCAAAACGTATGGAGCTTGGTGCTGTAATTGCTGCTGCTCCTGAAAATACAGTTATCCGCGAACGTCCGGAGCCGGGCGACATCATCATCCTGCTTGGTGGTGGAACCGGCCGCGACGGTATTGGTGGAGCAACCGGTTCTTCAAAAGTTCACACAGTTAAATCTGTTACAACTGCTGCTGCCGAAGTTCAAAAGGGTAATGCTGTAGAAGAGCGCAAGATTCAACGCCTCTTCCGCAATAAAGAAGTAAGCTTAATGATCCGCCGCTGTAACGACTTTGGTGCCGGTGGTGTTTCTGTTGCCGTTGGTGAACTTGCCCCAGGACTGGATATCAATCTTGATGCAGTACCAAAGAAGTATGAAGGCTTAAACGGAACTGAACTTGCAATCAGCGAAAGCCAGGAACGCATGGCCGTTGTTGTTCGCAAAGCAGATGTAGACCGCTTTATTGCCGAAGCTCAAAAAGAAAACTTAAACGCTGTAGTTGTAGCTACAGTTACAGATACAAACCGCCTTGTTATGAAATGGCGTGGAAAAACAATCGTAAATATTGGCCGCGAATTCCTTGATGCCGCCGGTGCTCATCACGAAGCAACAGCTCTCATCGAACAGCCGGCAGAACCAGCAAAATCTCCATTGCTTAATCCTCTTGACTCTGTTGCAGAAGAACTTAACAAAAATGTTATGTGTGAAAACTGCGTAAAGAATCATCTTCATGACGCATGGATTGCAAATATGAACGATCTTGCCTGTTGTTCTCAGAGGGGACTTGGTGAACGCTTTGATGGTTCTATTGGTGCAAGTACTGTCCTTTTCCCTTATGGTGGAAAGTATCAGAATACTCCTGAAGCCGGTATGGCTGCCAAGATTCCTGTAATGACTCCTCGTGAAACTTCTACTGCAAGTATGATGGCTTATGGTTTTGATCCTCGTGTAGGTCAGTGGTCACCATGGCACGGAGCAAAAACTGCAGTATTAAGTTCTCTTGCAAAAATTACCTGTCTTGGTGGTAAGGCAAGTACAAGTCGCTTGAGCTTCCAGGAATTCTTTGGTCGTGCTGTAAACGAAAAACGCTGGGGTTATCCTGCAGCAGCTCTTCTTGGTTCTATTGATGCTCAGGTTGAATCTGGTTGTGCTTCTATTGGTGGTAAAGACTCTATGTCCGGAACCTTTGAAGATATCAATGTTCCTCATACACTTGTAAGCTTTGCTGTAACTCATGATGAAGTAAAGAGTGTATTGAGCGGTGCATTCAAAGTATTCGGTAACAAGGTTTATTTGATAAGCGTTCCTTATTCAGACCTGCTTGAGCCTGATTACGAGACCTTCCTTAAAAACTCAGACGTTCTTTACAATCTGAATAAAGAAAAAATGATTTCTTCTATGTATCCTGTTGGACCTGGAGGTATTGCCGAAGCAATTACCAAGATGGCAATGGGTAACATGGTAGGATTTAAATTCACAAAAGAATTCGAAAGCGTAAAGGACCTCTTTATCCCAACTTACGGAAATATCCTTGTTGAAGTTCCTTCTGCCTATACATCTGATTTTGAAAACGCAGGCTTTGCAGACGGAACAGTTACATATCTTGGTATGACAATTGATGAGCCAAGAATTATTGTTCAAAATGCTAAGCTTGGAGGGTTTGTAAATCCAGCTGTAGAAATTGAACTTGATGAATGTGTAAATGCCTGGGAAGACAAGCTTAAGGATGTATTCCCACGTGTAAGTGGTGCACCTTTGCAGCCAGAACTTCCTGAATGGGCAACTTCTGTTCATAAATCATTAAGCGATATCCGCAAGGCTCCGGCTTTTGTTCAGCCTGTAAGCCATCCAAAGGTATTGCTCCCTGTATTCCCTGGAACTAACTGTGAAATTGATATGGCCCGTGCATTTAATCTTGCCGGTGCTGATACAAAGATTCTGGTGCTTCAAAACCGCACTCAGGCTCAGCTTACAGAATCACTCGAAGCTCTTGCAAAAGAACTTCGTGATACACAGATTTTTGCTCTCTCTGGCGGCTTCTCATCTGGTGATGAACCTGATGGTTCTGCAAAATTTATTGCAAACGTTCTCAAGGCCGGCAATATAAGCGAAGAGGTAATGAATCTTCTTAAAAAGCGCAATGGTCTGGTTCTTGGAATCTGTAATGGTTTCCAGGCTCTTGTTAAAACCGGTCTTGCAGTAACAGGCGAAATCTGCGATATGACTCCGGATATGCCAACTCTTACTTACAACAGAATTGGCCGTCACATAAGCCGAATTGTACGCACACGAGTTGTGTCAGCAATGTCTCCATGGGCAATGCATCCGAGTGTAGTAGATCAGCGCAATCACCTTATTGCAGTTTCTCACGGTGAAGGCCGCTTTGTTTGTGACGAAGCAACTGCTAAAAAATTATTCGAAAACGGACAGGTATTCACACAGTATGTAGATGAGTTTGGTCGTCCTGCAATTACAGAACCTGATAATCCGAATGGTTCAGCTTTTGCAATTGAAGGTATTACAAGCCCTGACGGTCACGTCCTTGGTAAGATGGGACATTCTGAACGTGGAGTAGGTATGGGACCAAACGGTTCAAGCTATGATCTGTTCAAGAACGTAGGTGGAAATCCTCTTACAAATCCTATTGAAACTACCTGTCAGAATCTGTTTGCTGCAGGTGTTGCATACTTTAAATGAGGTTAAACATGAAAAGATATATATCTGTTTTTTTCTGCGTGATTGGAGCTCTTATTCTTTTTGCTTCCTGTGGAAAAAAAGCGCTCATAGATGAATATGGTTGTTTTGTAAATTATGAGGATGCGCTGACCAATGCTCAAAAGAAGAAGCAGCCGCTTGTAGTTATATTTACTTCACAGGGTGATGATGAAAAGAGTAATCAGATTATAAGCGATATTCTTAAAAACAGCGATTTTGCAACTGATATTCTTAAAAACTATTCAGTATGTCATGCAGATTTTTCGCAGAATGTTTTTGGAAAAACTGTAACAGATGAGAATGCATCTTCTGCAGAAACTAAGCAGTCAAATATTTATACTCAGGTAATTCAAAATAATTACCAGCTTGCAATGCTTTTTAACATTGCCGAAATGCCGGCTGTTTTTCTTTGTACAAAAGAAGGCTATGTAGTTGCTCCGATTAATCTGGATATGGTTACTTTGGCAGAGCTCAAAGCTTTGCTTGAAGATAATGCAGGGCTTGTTGAAGAATATAATGCTATGGTAGCTGCAACTAACAAGGGTTCTGCCTCTGAAAAAGTAGAAGCAATCGATACTCTTTATAATGCAACCTTAGATGAATACAGAGTATTCCTTCTTCCTCTGGCAAAGAAAATTCCTGATATAGATAAGAAAAATCAGAGTGGACTTTGCGGAAAGTATATTGTTGAAGTTGCCGAAGGAGAAGCTCTTTCTGCTTATTCCCGTGGTGATGTAGAAACTGCCGTAAAAAAATATCTTGAAGCCGCAGATAACGAATTTGTTAATAACGAAGGCAAACAGGAATGTTTTTACACTGCAGCTTATCTTGTGGCTTATTCAGGTTCAGATGATTACGAAGGAATCCTCTTTTATTTAAAAACTGCCTATGAATTTGCTCCACAGTCTGATAAGGCAGCTGCAATTCAGCAGGCAATAGATTATTTTGGTCTGATAGTAGAGAACGCAGAGTAGGTTGATATAATCTGATGGAAGACATACCCTCGTATTTATTTATAATTGCTCTAGCCCTCATAATCCTTTCAATGCTCTTTTCTATTTCGGAAAGTGCATTCCTTGGAATGAATAAGTTAAGGCTCAGAATCCTCCGCAAAAACAAAAATCGCCGTGCAATCCGCGCGGCAAAGCTGCTCGAAAAAAAAGAACTTCTTATCAATACAATTCTTATTTCAAACGATCTTGTAAACATCTTTCTTTCTGCAATCCTTACATCAATAGCGCTTTCTCTTTTTGGACCAAAGGGTGTTACAATTGCAACTTTTACCGCAACTGTTCTGCTGCTTATTTTTGGAGAAATTACGCCAAAAACAATTGCAACCCGCTGCCCGGATCCAATTGCCTACAGATTAAGCGGCTTTATAAATGTTTTTGTAAAGCTCATGCATCCGCTGGTTTTTATTGTAACCGCCTTTTCGCGCCTTGTTCTGCGCATTTTTGGAATTAAACCAGACCGTCATAAAAAATCCTATACCGAAGAAGAAATCAAAACCTTTTTTGATATGAGCAGTGAATCTGGTGTAATCCAGAAAGATGAAAACCGCTTTATGAGCCAGATTTTTAAGTTTTCGGATCTTGAAGCACAGGACATAATGGTGCCGCGTACAAGAATCAGGGCAGTTCCAAACACTGCAACTTATAGAGAAATTGTTGAGCTTTCTCAGAGACTTGGTTTTACACGCTTTCCGGTTTACAGAAAATCAATTGATGATATTGTTGGAATTATTTATTTAAAGGATATGGTTAAATTTAAAAGCAATCCTTCTTCCTTTAATGTTCAGCAGGTAATGCGTCCTCCGCTTTTTATTCTTGGAACTAAGACAATGTCTTCTGTGCAGCAGATGCTTTTTGAAAGTCACCAGTCTATTGCAATCATTGTTGATGAATATTCCGGAACCGATGGAATTGTTACCGAAAAAGATATTTCGCGGGAAATTTTTGCAATGCCTGGCGATGATTCCCTCCGCGGAAAAATTTTTGATTTTGATACAGTAGAAGATAAAACAAATTTTGAAATTAATGGTTCTGTTCTTTTGCGGGCCCTTAGAGAAGATTTAAAAATCAAACTCGATTCTTCTTTAAATGAAACAATAGGTGGCTGGGTAATAGAGCAGTTGAACCGCATGCCGGTAGCTGGAGATAAGGTTCAAAGCCAGGGCTGGGTTTTTGAGGTTAAAAAAATCCAGGCACACAGAATTGAACGAATGAAAATTTACAAAGCTGCAAAGGAGGAAAAGGAATGACTTTTTCACTTTCTGATTTTATTCAGCTTGCAGTAATTTTTGTCCTCATTTTGTGCGTAAGCTTTTTTACTTCTTCCGAAACAGCCTTTATTTCTCTTTCTAAAATAAAATTGCGCCGTATGCAGGAAGAGGGTAAACGCAATTCTAAAATTGTAGCAGGTCTCAAAGGAAATATGCCTCGCCTTTTAACCACTGTGTTAATTGGAACTAACTTTTTAAATGCTCTTATTTCGGCTTTGGCAACTGCTCTTGTAGTAAAGGTATGGGGTGGAGGAGGAGTAGGACTTCCAACCCTTGCAACAGCCTTTATTATTACAACCTTTGGCCAGATTATTCCAAAATCAATTGCAGCCCGCGATCCGGAAAAAATCACACTCTTCAGCTCGGTTCCACTTTTTATGATGGAAAAGATTTTCTTCCCTGTTGTGTTTTTATTTGAACGGCTTAGTCATGCTGCAGTCTGGCTTGTAGAAAAAATAATTAAACCACGCGAACATATTATTACAGAAGAAGAGCTTAAAATCCTTATTGATGTTGGCGAAAAAGAAGGAACAATCGAAAAGAACGAAAGCCGCATGCTTAATAAAATTATTAA
>JAILBH010000083.1 GCA_024681195.1 Treponema sp. | reverse complement strand
GACAAACAGAAACGTAATGCAAGCCTGTTTGGTACAATCGGTGCACTTGTGATTTTTGGTACTGTAATAGCCTTTGGACTTTATCAGTTTAAACAGGCGCCTATTTCCTTCTGGTCGGTTTTCCTTTTCATTTTCATAATCGCAATGAGCTGGAATGTTATAGACCTTTTGATTATGGACTGGCTCATAATTTGTACTCTCACTTGCAAGTGGGTTGTAATTCCAGGGACAAAAGGCTGCAAGGGTTACAAAGATTATTTTTATCATTTCAAAGCCTTTTTAATTGGTTGTGTTTACAGTACATTAATGGCACTTGCGGTTACCGGACTTGATTATACAATTTTGAGACTTTTAATCTGGAGATAAAGATGAGTAAAACAATCTGGGACAGGTTCCCGGCCGCATCGATTTAATGTATGCGGAATGTGTAAGAAAATAAGGAGACAAAAGAATATGTATCAGGCGTTTGCAATAACTGGAATTGTCGGCTCAATAATATGTGCTTTGCAGTGATTGCTTTAATCAGCATGCGGTAAAAAAAATTCGAAAATGAAAGGATAAAGAAAATTATGAAAGACACAAGAATAAAAGCAATCCTTTATGCGTTCATGGCGGCCTTGTTTTATGCTGTCAATGTTCCGTTTGCAAAGCTTCTGCTTGCGGATGCAGCTCCAACTTTTATGGCTGCCTTTTTGTATCTGGGGGCGGGAATTGGTGTCGGGATAATGTATCTTTTTAGATTCCGCAAAGAAAAGCTAGAACAAAAACTTGGACGGAAAGATATTCCATACACTTTTGCAATGGTTGCCCTTGATATTGCAGCCCCAATTCTTCTTATGGCAGGAGTCAACATCGGAGCGGCCGCAAATGCATCGCTTCTTGGAAATTTTGAAATTGTTGCCACCACGCTAATTGCCCTGTTCTTTTTTAAGGAAAAAGTTTCCTGGAGATTGTGGATTGCCATAGCTTTGGTTACCTGCTCAAGTATCATTCTGTCTTTTTCTGGAGAAGGAAGTCTTCAGTTTTCTCTAGGTTCACTGCTTGTAATTGGAGCAACTGTTTGCTGGGGTCTTGAAAACAACTGCACAAGAAGTATTTCTGACAAAAGCTCTTATCAGATTGTAACAATTAAAGGCCTTTGTTCCGGGGCTGGAGCATTTATTATAGCTTTGATTTTGCAAGAAAAACTTCCGTCACTTAAAAACATCATTCTGATTCTTGCGCTTGGATATGTTTCTTACGGCTTGAGCATTTTTACTTACGTGCGTGCTCAAAATACTTTGGGAGCTGCAAAGACAAGTGCATACTATGCGACGGCTCCATTTATTGGTGTGCTGCTTTCTGTTTTGTTCTTAAAAGATCGATTGACTTTTTTATTCTTTATTGCCCTGCTGGTAATGATTGCTGGAACAGTCGTGATAGTTTATGAAACTCTTGTTCATAAACATACACATGTACACAAGCACTATGTTACTCACACTCACGATGGAACTACTCATACTCATGTAATAGAACATTCTCATGAGCACAGCCATGTAGTAAGCGAAGAAAAACACGGTCACACACATACTTTGCAGGAATTGGAAGCATGTGTGGGGCACAGCTCATTTTAGGTTTTCAGTTTTCTTATGATTATTGGAGTTGGAGTAATTTCCATCTGGGATGGGTTCAGAAGTGAGTTTACTTTCTGGCAGTTCTTTTTAAGGTTTGTAATGATTTTCACTATATACAAAATCTACGATATGGTTTGTTTTGATTATTTTCTGCTTATGAAGTTTCACTTTTTCCAATTCTATTTTCCAGAAACAGAAAGTGTTTATTCCAATAGAAAGTATGGATATAACATTAGGAGTCAGCTGCTTAAGCTTCTGGTAATCTTCCCTGCAGCTTCAGGTTTGGCCGCATGGATTTGTTCAATATTTTAAGGTGTTGATAAGAAATGACTAAGACAATATTAATTGGTGTAAAATAATACAAAATGTTGTTATAACAATATAAATTCTTCTCTAATTGTTGTAAGTTATAACTAACAAATAACAGTGAGGTATAACTTATGAATACAATTCAAATAAACACACAAACAAAACTTTCAGATTTAATCAAAGCTTATCCACAGCTTCGTAATAGGCTTTCTGAAGTAAATCCAAAATTCAAAATGCTGTCTACACCAATGGGTAATATAATGATTCCGAAAACAACAGTTCAAGACATGATTGAACGAAGCAGTATGTCAGAAGAAGATTTAATTAATGTTATTACAAATCTCATTTCAGAAATTGAAAATACAAAAGAAATAATTAATGAACCAGAATGGTTTTCTAAAATTTCATCATTCAAAAAAATGGATGTTCGTAATGCACAAGGTAATTTTTTTCCATCTTTGCGTGAACAGGCCGCAAAAATGCAAACAGGAGAAGGTCTTGAAATAATCCAGAAGTTTGAACCACTTCCTTTATATGAAGTTATGGATGGACTTGGATTTGAACGCCTTACAAAACAGATTTCTGAAAATGAATGGCATGTATATTTTTACAGAACAACAATAGATGAAAAAGGCATGGAAATCCCATTCCGCCCTGCTGCACTTTTGAACTTCCCTATGATTGATGAAGAGCTTGGAAACGTGGCTGTAAATTTCTGGGATTTAACATGGAATGACAAAAAACGGTATCTTCCATATGAAACAAGACTTTTGTTATCTCTTACAAATGCTGTAGGAGCAGGAAGAATGCGACAAGCAACTCGTGAACTAGTAAAAGCTTATATTCATGGAATAGACAGTCAGGCATTAGACGACGTATTTGAACTGCTTGCATGGAATCAGGGAATTGGTTACTTTGCTTCAGAAATAGGTTCATCAACTTTGTTCAAAGCGTATAAGCATATTAAGAACAGAGAGAAAGCCGGAACTGAACGAGAAAAAATCTGTTCTGAACTTATGGAAAAATTTGGTGAATCTAATCCCGATGTAAAAGTTTAAAATGGTTTTTCCAGAAATCAATGAGGCCGTCTGCTTTCATTTTACTAAGCTCTGCACTTAAAGCAGAACGATCTACCTGTAAATAATCTGCAAGCTGCTGCCTGTCATAAGGAATATCAAATTCTGCATTCGGTGTTTTTGAAGGAACACAAGAAGAAAGATAAGCAAGCAGCCTTCCTCGGATTGTCTTAGAATTAGTATGAAAAATGCGT
>JAILBH010000078.1 GCA_024681195.1 Treponema sp. | reverse complement strand
AACAAGGTTTGGTTTGATTACATCTTTAAGAAGAGCAGCAACAGCACCAGTGCACTTGAGCTGTCCAAAGGTAACGTTTTCTTTTGCATAGTTCTGGCCAATTACAATGCGGTCAATGCGTTCCTTAAGCTCGCTTATTGTACGTGACAGACAAACAATTGCCATAATCTCGCTGGCAACTGCAATTGTAAAATGATCTTCGCGTGGAACTCCCTGCAGGCGTCCGCCAAGACCAATTGTAATATTACGCAGAGCGCGGTCGTTCAAATCAACGCAGCGCTTCCATGAAATTGTACGAGGGTCAATATTAAGTTCATTTCCCTGCTGCAGGTGGTTATCAATAAGGGCTGCAATCAGGTTGTTTGCAATAGAAATTGCGTGAATGTCGCCTGTAAAATGAAGGTTGATATCTTCCATTGGGACAATCTGTGCATAACCGCCGCCGCAGGCTCCACCCTTTACACCAAAGCAAGGGCCAAGGCTTGGTTCACGCAGGGCAACAACAGTCTTTTTACCAATACGGTTGAGTCCATCGGCAAGACCAATACTTACAGTAGACTTTCCTTCTCCGGCTGGAGTTGGAGTAACGGCAGTAACAAGAATAAGTTTTCCTGGAGCCTTGGCAGCCTTTTCCTGGAGCGCACGCAGCTCGTCAAAAGTAAGCTTTGCCTTGTACGGACCATAAAGTTCAAGCTTGTCGGCAGGAATATTAATTTTTGCGGCAACCTCTGTTACCGGTACCATTACGTTTTTCTGTGCAATTTCTATATCTGTCATACTCTACCCTCTAATCTATTTTTCAAATCTTTAATTTCGTCTGCAAGTTCAACGGTGCGGTTGTTCTGTCTTACTACCCGCTGGGCCAGAAGCTTTGACAGGAATATACCGTAATGAGGATTTTTGCGGATAAGGTTTAAGAAAGAAACCTTTGGAATGCGGATAAGCTTTCCGTCACCCGCAGACATAATTGTGGCAGAACGGCGGTCGTTCAAAAGAAACGCCATTTCGCCAATAAACATATCATCAGGTGTCAAAACAGAAACGAGCTTGCCGTCTGCATAAACACCGTAGCGGCCGCTTACAATAAAGAACAAATCGTTCGACGGTTCGTCCTGCTTAAATACAATTTCGTGGCGCTTGTAAGAAACAGTTGCAAAAGGAACCATAATTCCAGGAACAGAGTTTGCCATATCGTGAACATTGTTTATTTCAAAAGAAACCGCGTTACCCTTGTCGTTGTAATGCAGGGCAGTTACCAGTCCGCGTGACAGACTGATTCCTCGTCCATGCTCAAGTTCAAAGTCCGGAACATCACCGGCAACCATTCGCTCACGCCAGTTAAAGCCCGGTCCCTGATCTTCAATAGCAAAGTGCGATTTGTCCTTGCCAATAAAATATGAAATACGTATTTTCTTATCTTTGTTTTCGGGCAGATTACGCTTTTTTTCTATGAGCTCAAGCATGTTTCCGCCTTCGCGCATCCACTTTGATTTTTCATCCCAGGAAATATTACAGTTACCATGCTCCAGGGCATTTGTCAAAAGCTCCATCAGGGCAGTCTGCAGGGCATAGCGTCCTTCATCATCAATTCGGTTAGAACAGTAAAGATAGTTTACAAGAAAGCTTGTGTAAAGACGGATATCAAGAGGATCGTTGTCGCAGATAAAAGCACCCTTTTCCTGACCACCCATATGATCCTGAATACCACGGTTAAAAAGGAATTTCTGGTTGCTCCACAAAACGCGCAGAAGGCGTTCAAAATTTTCCTTAAAGGTATAAAGAGTCAGAACAATAATAATGTTAGGATCTTTTTTGTCTTCGATTTCCTGCATCATAGCCGGATTAGGAACAACAGCAATAATACCGCCGTTATGAAGCCATGGGTCTGCATGAATTGCTGCAAGAATACGGTTTGCATCCATATCCTTAGAGGTATAATCAAGAACTTTAATTTCGGGAAGTTCATAATCAATAAGGCTCAGGGCCTCATCAGTGTCTGGACAAAAAATCGGATCAAAATTTTCAGCAAATTTAACCGATGCCTTTTTTACAGTCGAAATAACTTCTTTG
>JAILBH010000054.1 GCA_024681195.1 Treponema sp. | reverse complement strand
TGCAAAAACTTTTTGGACTTTATCGATATAGTTTCTTGTAACTCTGCCGGTTCCTATCCCAAACTCGCCGACAATTTTATTTTCCCACTGAATGTTGCTATTGAGGAACTTATAAAGATTGTTTTCATAATCTTCGTGATTTACTAATTCGTCATATAGGCTTGAGAAATTCTGATAAACTTTAAACATGTCCGACATTTTTAATTCCTATGCGTTCCCGTGCGGGCGACAATTTAATAAACTACATATCCTTATCAGACCAGAAAGATAACCTGACCTAATTAAAAACCTAATATTTTTCTAACATCAGCTGTTTCGAGCCAGCCATTTTTTGCAGCAGAATCTTCTCCCTTTTTTAGTTCTGCAAGAAGTATTTTTATAAGAGAAACATGAGATTCATCTGCGGCATCCGGCAATAATTCATTATTATTTTGTAAATCAGAAACAGTTTTAATTGTTATCATATGTAACACACACATTTGCAAGTTTGTACAAGATAATTGTCTTAAGTAATTTCTTAATTGTCAAGTTTTATTTTATATATTTCCTGTCCGAATATAATGTCCTTCCTGGAGTGCGGCAATGGTGGCTATTGTGCAGACGACTGGAGGATTCTGATACCGGAAATTATATTTGCCATGGCTTTTTATTCTTCAAACTCAAAAACAGGCATATCGTCTGGAATGAAAATCAAGAACTTTTGATATGCTTTTATCCATTCGCCGCTTTGGCCCCACATTGGAGAGGTTGTTAAAACATAAAACCATATTCCTGATTTTTTATTCTGCACATCAGCTTTAAGGACTTCCAGAACCGTTACTTTCATTCCGCCTTCGTGATTCAGCGTTCTGTATTTTACTTGTGATGAATAATCTTTTTGATTTCGTAAATCTATTTCGCCTATTATTGTGAAAGAGGATTGTTCTTTGATTTTGGAATGGTCGGTTAGGGTAATTCCGTGGGCGTATAAAGAGAGACTGAGAAAAGTGAAACAGATAAGCAGTAAAAGTTTCTTCATATAAGAATTATTATACGGAGCAATTGAATATTTGTAAATTGAAAACCGCGTTAGGCACTGGAAGGGCGCGAAGCGAGTGCGAAGCACCGAACGTAGTGGAGCCTGGAAGCGCCGACCTCTGCGACCGAAGGGAGCAGAGGGAACGCCCGTATTTTTCCTTTTCATGTTGGAACATATAAAATATTGAACTATTACATTCTATTTTGTAAAATTAAAAGTATGAAACTTCGCGTTGTCTTTTGGGTATGTGTATTTGTTATAGTTTTGGTTTCTTGTGCGAAAAAGGATAAAATTGCCGTTGAAGATACTGAACCGGTGATTGATTTGGAAGCTGCACAAGAACCTATTCCTGAACCTGACCGTTTTGTATCTGCCATTGTTCTTTCGCCTTCGACTCAGCTTTATCTGCAGGGACGCGACAAAAACATGCATTCATTTTTCACCTTAAAAAACAATGATACTATAGAAATTCTTCTTGCAAAGAATTCAGATGAACCAGAAATAAATTTGGAAAACGAAACTTTTATTCATGCCGTTTATGATTCAATCGATTTTTGGATTCCACAAAGTGATATTGCCATTTCTTCGGAAAGTGCAGTTATGATTTTTGATTCTACTTTGTATGAAGATGCCGGGCTGCTCTCTCCAAAAACTGATGGACTTACAAAATTAAAATTTGGTACTGTTATTGCAAGAAATCCACAGCCGGAAACTCTGGAATCAGAACCACAATCATACGAAAATATCTTTTATTACGATAGCAGCAAAAAAATTGTTCAAAGTGGATTTATAAAACAGGGAAATACAAGCAATAAACAAGACGATATCGAAGTGCTTAAAATCGTAGAACAACTCAAAGTCACAAAAAAAGCCGTTGACCGAAACAATCTTTTTGCACGTGCCGAAAAATACAATCCATCTCCACTGGTAAAAGCTGCTCTCGATGACCAGATGGTTGAAAAACTTTCCTACAACTACGAAGAAGTAGTCAAAAAACTCCAGCAACAACTCTACGGCGTCCACGTTGACGAACTGTTGACCGTAGATCAGAGCAAAGATCCGTTTGCGAATTAAAAAAAGATTACTCCGCAAGAGTTCCTGTCTTTTCTTGCGGAGTTTTGTCTTTTCTATTTTGAGGGATATTTTGATTATGCGCGAGGTTTAATTCAATGCTTTTTTCAAAACATCAAGGTTTTTCTGCATAATATTAAGATAGGTTGCACCTTTTTTTATGTCGTTTGTTGTTGTAGACTGGAGTGAATCGAAGGTGAGGATTTTTGCATCCTTTTTCTTGCTGGATTCAATGATTGTGCGGGCAATCTGTCCGTTTCCGCTTTCAATCTGGCAGACATTTTTGAGTTCAAACTCATCTACCTTTTTTGCAAGGAAGATGATTGTTTCAAAACTGGCTTCGGTTTCGGCCGAGCAGCCAACGAATGCAGCATAATATTTTAATCCATAGTCATCTACAAAGTAACGGAATGGGAAGCGGTCTCCAAAGAGCAGGGTTTTTGTGCCGGCATTCTTAACAACA
>JAILBH010000006.1 GCA_024681195.1 Treponema sp. | reverse complement strand
AAACTGTGTATGTTCTTCTGTAAACGTTGGAACTACAAAAAACGGAATCAACATGGATGCCGTAAAACTCATGGGAGAAACAATTGTAAAAACTGCAGAAGTTTCTAAAACCTGCGAAGTAAACGGCTGTGCAAAGCTTGTTGTATTCTGCAACGCCCCGGAAGATAATCCTTTTATGGCAGGTGCTTTCCACGGTCCTGGAGAAGGAGACAGCGTAATTAACGTTGGTGTTTCCGGTCCTGGTGTTATCCTGGCAGCTGCCCGCGAATACAAAGGCCAGCCAATCAACGTGCTTGCAGACGGTATTAAAAAGATGGCATTTAAGATTACACGTATGGGTCAGCTTGTTGGAAGCGAAGCCGCAAAACGTCTGGACACAAACTTTGGTATTCTTGATTTGTCTCTTGCCCCTACCCCTGCTGTAGGCGACTCTGTAGCACGTATTCTCGAAGAAATTGGTATAGAAGGATGCGGCGCCCCGGGAACTACTGCTGCCCTTGCAATGCTCACCGATATGGTAAAGAAAGGCGGTGTAATGGCAAGTACAAACGTAGGCGGTTTGAGCGGAGCATTCATCCCTGTTTCCGAAGACGAAGGAATGATAAACGCCGTAAAGCAGAATTCCATCTGCCTCGAAAAACTCGAAGCAATGACAACAGTATGTTCTGTTGGTCTTGATATGATAGCAATTCCTGGCGACACACCGGCTACAACAATTTCCGGAATCCTTGCAGATGAATTTGCAATTGGTATGGTTAATAACAAAACAACCGCCTGCCGCCTCATCCCGGCCCCAGGCAAAAAAGCCGGCGACTGGGTAGAATTTGGCGGACTGTTAGGCGGTTGCCCTGTAATGCCAGTAAGCAAGTTTGGCTGTGCAGATTTTATTAATCGTGGCGGACGAATACCTGCACCTATTCATTCGTTTAGGAATTAGTGAACTGTATTCACCATTGTCTTTATTTCCAAAACCTATTATATTTAAATCGTAAAGCCACCGCACAGAAGGTCATATCCAACAATTATTAGCGTTTATTAGTATGTGTGGTTATATCAGCGTTCATTTTTTTATATCTATTTTTCTTTACCATAATTCAGGCCTGGTGTTGGACTGGCGCTGAATCTCAAAAAACTCACAGAGGTATGGTATGGAAAATGAAATTTCAATTCTAGAAGAAAACACAATTCGTTCAAAGATTCATTTTATTCGCGGGCAGCAGGTGATGCTGGATTTTGATTTAGCTGAAATCTATGGATATGAAACACGTCGCTTTAATGAACAAGTAAAAAATAATCAAGAACGCTTTGATGAAGACTTTAGATTTCAACTTACAAAAGACGAATTTGACAACTTAAACTTGATGTCGAAAATTTCGACATCAAGTTGGGGAGGAACTAGAAAATTACCCTACGCTTTCACCGAACAAGGAATCTACATGCTTATGACTGTTATTAAAGGAGAGCTTGCTGTTACCCAAAGTAAATTACTCATCAGAACATTCAAAGAAATGAAACATTTTATTCAGAACAATTCTCATGTTTTTGCAGAACTTGATAATATTAGAAAACATCTTTTGGAATCAGATAAAAAGATAGATGAACTCTTTTCCCTAATGGACAAATACAACATAAAAGATGAACAGGGCATCTACTTCCAGGGCCAGATTTTCGACGCTTATGCTAAATTCGAAAGCTTCATAGCCCAGGCAAAGAAAGAAATTATCCTCATTGATAACTATGTAGACTTGTCAATTCTTCAGCGCCTTACAAAAAAGAAAAACGGTGTTAATGTGACAATTTACACAGCCCCTAAGACAAAACTAACCGCTCAAGATATACAGACCTTTAATGCTCAATACCCAACTCTTTCTCTAAAATACACAACAAAAGCTCACGACAGATTTTTGATTATTGATCAAACAATAATGTATCACATTGGAGCTTCTTTAAAAGATTTAGGTAAAAAGCTCTTTGCCTTTAGTATATTAGACGGTGCTTATATTCCGATGATTTTGGGGAACATATAAAAAGGCCCCTTCGACAGGCTCAGGGACCCCTTCCAAGTTAAGGGACCCATCCACACAAAAGAGCCCCATCTCTACTACTCCGATTCTCTTGCTTTTATCATCTGTATTCTCTCATCAATAATTTCTTCCGGGGAAACTGTCGAAAAATCTCGGACATAGGCTGTGTATGATTTTGAAAAGTAATTACAGGAATCTACAAATACATAAAAGTATACCTGGTCACCAGGTTTGCATTCTTCTTCGAGATACTGTTTAAAGCCTGGCTGGAAGTATAATTCAAAAGGAATGCCCTTGTACTCAATTACAGTTGAGCTTTCCATAGGCACACCTGAATAGTAAAAAGGCTTCTCTAATAACTGTGGATATAAAGCAAGTTCGGTTTTGATATATGCATTCCACCTTACAAAAGAAGCACCGGGTGCCCAGTCAGTGTCATCTGGATCTTCTTCAACAGTATGATGATAAAGCCATTCATAGCTATATTCTTCTATGCTTGCAAAATCAAGATACTTCATTGTTGTATTTAAAAGCATACCCGGAAGATAGTAATAGTGTCCCTCATATTTTTTTGGGAGCATATTAGAAGAAGAAACAAGATATGTATCAATATCTTTTGTACGACAGATGATTTTAAGTTCTGCTGCTGTTGAATTTGCAAATTGAGTACCTCTTTCAAGCGGCTCAGCAGTATTAATGCCGTCAAGAAGTTGAACCCCAACATAAATCATTTCATAAACAGAAGTATTAGTCTTATTGTTATAATAATATTCTGATTCACATTCAAAAACTATTGCATCTGTAAAGGACGGCGGCAGCTCATCATATTTTTCTTTGATTTTGCCGCGTTGATATACATTGATTATTTCATTATCTGTACAGGGTTTTGAAACAAAAGGTAATTCCTCGTCCAGGTTAGTATTATTATCGGGATTTGCAGCAGCTGTTTTTTGTGTTGTTGCACAAGAAAAAAGCAGCAGTGCTGATAATAAAAGCCCTGCTGCTAAGAAAGATTTTTTCATCTGAACCTCCGTGATGACAAGAGCAGAAGGCTCCTGTCACCACTTTATTCTAATCCAAATTCAACTTCTTAGTAAACATATACTGTGTTACTGCAAAATAAGCGGCAGAAATCAGAACCAGGATAAGTGATATTATTCCAAAGATTTGGAATGCGGCTGCTCCAACGTCACTTTCAGGTACATTGAATGTA
>JAILBH010000003.1 GCA_024681195.1 Treponema sp. | reverse complement strand
TCGTGTTGTAAATGTTAATACTCCAATCCGTTTGTACGAGCTTTTGGAAACCCGCGAAAATGCAAGCGCAGAACTTTTGCAAGCTGTTGCCGATTGGGAAAAGGCTTTTGCAATGTTTGAAGCCAAAGATTATAAGGGGGCTGCAGCTTCTTTTAAGGCTTTGAGCGAGCGTGATCCGGCCGACAATGTTGCCCGCTATTATATGAGCCTGCTAAAAGACTATTTCTTAAAAGGAAAATATCCGACCGAAGCCGACGACGCCGGCGTAGCTTATAACCCGGAAGATGGAGTATTTAAGCTGCTGCAGAAATAAAAACAGGAAGTTTCAGATGAAAAAACTTACATTTTTCTTTATCGTAATTTTTATAGCCGCACTATGTCTTTCATGTAATTCCACAAATAATTCCACAAAACCAGCTGCCTCTGTGCCGGAACCGCTGCCAGAGCCGTCTAATCTGGACTACGGTCTTAGCCGTACAGAAAATCTGGATTTTATTTTTAATACGGGCACTCTTGGTAAAACCACAATTGTAATTAAACGCAGTGAATGGAACCGTCTTTGTGACGACTACAGATATTTTTATAAAAACGAAAACTGTGTTCATGCCGAATCTTATGTTTACGAAAAAGATGGTCGTGCCTGGACACTGGAAAATGTAGGCTTTAGGCTTCGTGGAAATACAAGCCGCGTCTGTCCTCAGGGAGTAGATAACGGCAGGGAGCAGGGACAAAAAAGCTACACCTGGAATCCGGATTATTTTCATTATGCAGAGCGCCCCAATGATGATTACAGGCAGAGTCACTTTAAAGTAGATTTTGAAGAGTTTCTGACAGATGATGAAGAACAAAAGATGGCAGGCTGTCTTAAAGGAATTGCCCTAAAGCGCATGGATAATTCCTGTACCCGCGAGATTTTCTGCTACGACCTTTTCCGCAAAAACGGAATCTGGACGGCACCGCGCGCAAGCCATACAAGACTTCTTTTGAACATTATAGAAGATGAAACAGATAATTCTGTAACAGCCGTTAATTTCGGTGTTTACGAAATGTTCGAAGAGGTAAACAAGCAGTCTCTTAAAGAACGCGACAGTGAAAACTATGCTGCATCAAATGCCTGGAAAAACAACAAGGGAAATTTGTGGAAGGGGCATACCGATTTAACACTGGCTTCGCTTGACCAGATTGGTGTAGAAGATATAAAGATTTTTTACGAAGGTGAAACTCCTGGCGGAAAAAACGTGGTTCAGAAAGAAGATGGCAGCGGGCGTATAGGTTATGTTTTTGACAGTTATAATCTGGATTTGAAAACTAATAAGGATAAACTGGATGCTGCTGCTAAGGAACTTACCGGCTTTATTAAAGACTTGAACAGCCTGCCCGACGCAGCAGACGAAAACGATGTACATGCAATTGAACAGATAAAAGCCTTTTACGAAAAATGGTTTGATATGGACTTTTTCTTAAAGACCTATGCCATAAACATTCTGTGCGGCATGGACGACGATTACTGGGGCAACAAGAATAATTATTATCTTTATTTTGATACCGGCAAAAACGGCTCCGGCAAGGTTTATTTTATTCCTTTTGATTATGACAACACTCTTGGAAATTCCATTTTTGAAGGTGGTTTTGAACACAACCCTATGGACTGGGGCAGAGGAGCAGATCGTCCTCTTATGGACAAACTTTTGCAGGTTCCGGAATACAAACAGAAATTCAAGGAATATCTGCTTGAGGTTGCTTCCAACGAATACTGGTCCTACGAACGCTGCAGCCAGCTCTTCCGTTCCTGGGGTGATATGTGCAAACCCTATCTCTTTAGCCCTGACCTTGACTGCAGCTATCTTGGCGTAAACCATTTTAACACCGACCAGATCTGGTGCAACCGCGGCTATTCCCTCGTAAACGAATACAATAACCTCTACGACGCCACCCGCGAGTCTTTTGAAAAGTGGCTGGGTGAAGAGTGAGTTATTGATCAGGGGTTTATACCAGAAAAGTTGTAATAAGCCTTTCAATGCTTTTTGTGCTTAAAGGCTCTTCCAGAGTCTCCATCGATAAAATGAGGTTTTGGCCGGGAATTATGTTTTTTTGAGCATAGGTAGCCAGGCGTTTTACAAGATTTGCTGAATATTCCGGGTCGTCCATTTTCCGCAATGTTCCCAGTAGAATTCCTGGCGGGTGCGTTTGTTCAGACACCAGAAATCCGGGTGAAAGGTGTAGCTGCTGTTTATTTTGACCGGCACTTCATAATGATAAGGAATTCCATGTGTGTTTAAGATGTTTGCGATAATTACCTCTGATTTTGAGCGGACATGTTCCCCTCTGGTTGTAAAATAGTTTCCAATCGGAAAATCTCTGGAAGGTTCATATTTTTGTGCCTGCCATTGTTTTGCGTACGTTTCATTGTCCACGAATGCAGGTTTAATAAGGACTTTTCTTGCCGCGGGAAGTTTTTGAAAGAGGGCTGCGCATTTTTGCGGGGTATAGTGCTTTGCAAACAGTTTTAGGGCCTGGATGTTGCTTCTGAGAAAAGTCTGGAGCTTTTTGTTGTAGTCCCTTTGAGCCAGGGCTTGAGCAATTTCTGTATCTTTTTTTCGGATATAATGCCGTTTGTCGTTTTTTATTGTGTAATATTGGTAAGTTCCATTGCTTTTTGAAAGCCTTAGGGTGCCTTTTGGAGCATCCTTTGTCTGGAGCCGAATAGTTTGCTCAATCTGGATTAATAAAACCAGCTGTTTTTTTGCTTTTTCTAGTAATTCCATAGTTTTCTCCTTTTATATAGTGTAGTTTTTATGGTTGTTACGTGTGCTTTGACAGAGGTTTTCGAATGACACGTAATTTTCCGAGTTCCTGAGCTTGAAGCTCCCTGTGATTACGTGTAACTTGAAGAAATCTTCCAAAACACACGTAAGTCCTCAGCTTCTTAATGCTCTAGTTTTGTGTGGTTACGTGTGTTCCGATAACAATTATCAAAATGCACGTAAATTTCTGTATCCCCAGGCACAAAATTTCTTGTGGTTACGTGTATTCTAGAGAATTTTTCCAAAACACACGTAAATCCACAGCCTCCTAACGCTCTGGCTTTATGTGATTACGTGTGTTCAGGCAGAATTTACAAAAATGCACGTAATATCCAAAGTTTCAGTGCTCAGAGTTTCATTTAATTACGTGCATTTTGAAGAATCTCTACAGAATGCACGTAACATCTCATAATACTCCACCAATAAATTCTCCCCACATATAGTTAACAAAAAAAATTGAAAAAATAGGAAGTTTTTCACGAAAAAATTTGAAAAAAATAAAAAATTCCCGCGGCCAGGTTTCTTCTTTGCACGAGTGCGAAACCATTTTCCATAAAAAACTCTGTTGTTATAAACTTATTTTTGTATTATACTCATGCCATGAAAGTAGCAATCTTTTTTGGATCAAAGTCTGACAAAGACACAATGAAAAAGGCAGCCGATGTTCTTACCGAATTTGGTGTAGACTACAAGGCTTATATTATTTCTGCCCATAGAGCAGGCGCTTTGCTTAAACAGACAGTAGAGCAGGTAGAAAAAGAAGGCGCTCAGGTGATTATTGCCGGTGCCGGTCTTGCTGCAGCTCTGCCTGGTGTTATTGCAGGAATCACAACCTTGCCTGTAATTGGTGTGCCGCTAGAATGCGTGTCTGACAAATCCAACGGCCTTGGCGGAATGGACGCCCTTCTTTCAATTGTCCAGATGCCGCCCCAGATTCCTGTTGCTACAGTAGGAATTAACAGTGCAAAGAATGCGGCTTATCTTGCATTGCAGATATTGGCCCTTCAGGATTCAACCCTCGCAAGTAAACTGAAGGATTTTAGGAAGAAGTTAGCTGATGATGCAGCAGCTTCTGGTATTGATGTTAAATTTTAGGGAGGAGCGAAACATGGCAAGTTACAAAGAATCAGGTGTAGACGTAGAAGAAGGTTACCGCGCGGTAAATAAATATAAGGAGCATGCGGCCAGGACTGCAATTCCGGGGCTGCTCACTGGGCTTGGAAGTTTTAA
>JAILBH010000224.1 GCA_024681195.1 Treponema sp. | reverse complement strand
CTTCACAGTAGAAGTTGAACGCTCACTCCGCGTTTTGGATGGAGCTATCATGATTTTGTGTGCCGTTGCCGGTGTTCAGTCACAGTCAATCACTGTAGACCGCCAGCTCAAACGCTACCATGTACCTCGTGTTGCATTTGTAAACAAGTGTGACCGTCAGGGTGCTAATCCTATCCGCGTTCGCATGCAGCTTCGCGAAAAGCTTGGTCTTAACGCTTACATGATGGAGCTCCCGATTGGTCTGGAAGACAAGCTCGAAGGTGTTGTAGACCTGGTTGGAATGAAGGCAATTTATTTTGACGGACCAAACGGTGAAGATGTTCGTGTTGCAGAAATTCCTGCTGCTCTTAAGGCAGATGCAGATAAGTACCGCGAAGAACTCCTTGACGCTGTTTCTATGTTTGATGACTCTTTGATGGAAGAAATCATGGAAAACGGCTACGAAGGAATTGCCGAAGATAAGATTATTGCTGCAGTTCGTAAGGGTACTTTGGCAGAACAGTTTGTAGGTGTATTCTGTGGTTCTGCTCACGTAAACAAAGGTATTCAGCCACTTCTCGATGCAGTTGTACGCTACCTTCCAAATCCAACAGAAGTTGTTAACACAGCTTATGATCTTGATAACAACGAAGAAGAAGTAACCCTCGAATCTGTAGACAACAAACCTTGTGTTGCTCTTGCCTTCAAGCTTGATGATGGTCAGTATGGTCAGCTTACCTATACTCGTGTATATCAGGGAAAAATCAAGAAGGGTGAAGAACTTTACAACACTCGTTCAAAGAAGAGATTCAAGGTTGGACGTCTTGTACGTATGAACTCTGCTCAGATGGAAGATATTACAGAAGGTTCTGCCGGTGATATCGTAGCTCTCTTTGGTGTAGATTGTGCTTCTGGTGATACTTTCGTAAACGGTGGCATTAACTACTCTATGGCTTCTATGTATGTTCCAGAGCCTGTAATTTCTCTTTCTATTACTCCAAAAGACAAGAATGCAGAAATGCAGATGGGTAAGGCTTTGAACCGCTTTACAAAAGAAGACCCAACCTTCCAGACATATACCGATCCTGAATCTGGTGAAACAATCATCAAGGGTATGGGTGAGCTTCACCTTGCAGTATATGTTGAACGTATGAAGCGTGAATACAACTGTGAAGTTACAACTGGTGCTCCACAGGTTGCTTACCGTGAATCTATTACAACAACCGGTGACTTTAACTATACACATAAGAAACAGACTGGTGGTTCCGGTCAGTATGGTCGTGTAGCAGGTTTCATGGAGCCGGATTCAGAAAAAGACTACGAGTTCGTAGACGCAATCAAGGGTGGTGCTATTCCTAACGAATTCATCCCTTCTTGTGATAAAGGTTTCCGCAAGGCTATTACCGAAGGTTCTTTGATTGGTGCTCCAATTGTTGGTGTAAAGATTACAATCAATGATGGTCAGTCACACCCAGTAGACTCTAACGATAACGCCTTCCAGCAGGCTGCTATTGGTGCTTTCCGTGAAGGTTATGCAAAGGCTAAGCCTGTTATTCTTGAACCAATCATGAAGGTACAGATGACTGCACCAACAGAATTCCAGGGTAACTTGTTCGGTCTTATCAACCAGCGCCGTGGTGTAATCGTAGATTCAACAGATGAAAATAATACTTCTACAGTAAACGCAGAAGTTCCACTTTCAGAAATGTTCGGATTCTCTACTATCCTCCGTTCTTCTACTCAGGGTAAGGGTGAATTCACAATGGAATTTGAAAAGTATGGTAAGGTTCCAAACAATGTTTCTGAAGAACTTCAGGCTAAATACAAGGAAGAGCGTGCAAAAGCTGCCGCTGCAAAGAAATAAGGAGCACAGTTATGGAAAAGAAGGATTTAATCGTTCACAGCCCTGTACGCTACTTTGACAATGCTACATCTGCAGGTCTTAAGGCTGGCGAGATGGGTCTTGTAACTGCAAAAAAAGGGCTTGGAAAGACATCTGTTCTTGTTCAGTTTGGAATTGATTCCCTTTTGAACGACAAGGCTTTGGTTCATGTTTCTTTTGACCAGCAGTCATCAAATGTAATTGCCTGGTACTCAAGCATCATGGCCGAAATTGCAAAGAAAAAGAACTTCAATCTTGATGAAGTAAGTGAAGAAATTGTACGCAACAGAACAATTTTGAACTTCAATCAGGAAACATTCACACTTCCTAAGGTTGTAAATACACTTAAGGCTCTTAAGGAAGGTGGAATTGCTATTGCAAGTATTGTAGTTGATGGTCTTGATCTTGCTAAAACTGCTAAAGCCGACCTTGACTGCTTTGCAGACTTTGTAAAAGCAGAAAAAATGACAGCATGGTTCAGCTATACAAACGAAGCAACAGATCTTAAGGGCACACTTGATGCCGATAAGCTTGCAGACTTTGCAACTGTAGGACACCTTGCAGCAGATGGTAACGCTCTTTCTCTCACAGTTTTGAAGAACGGTGACGGAAAAGCAAACCTTGATGCAAAGACATTGCTGTTTACAAAGTAATGTGTAAGCCCGCTGGCGGGCGGTGTTAAATAGCAAACCGTTAAAAAAATTGCGAAAGCAATTTTTAGGTTTACTTACTTGTTTATAAGAACGCGTCTTTCTTAAATAGGAAGGCGCGTTTTTTATTTGACACAACTCCTTTTTATAGGTAAATTTAAAATATGTACGGATTTTTATTTAAGAAAAATTTTTGCGACGGCTGGGATAACCTGGTTTCTGTTGTTATTACAAATGTGCTTTTTCTGTTTTCAATGATAGGAATTGTAGTATTAAGTGCTTTTGTTACTCAAAAACTTGGCGAAAACACAACTGACCTTTCATTTTATCTGATCCAAACAGGTATAATGCTGCTCGGGATTTTTATTATATGTATTTTTTCGCTGGCTTATGGCGAAGTTGCAGTTAAGATTGCAGACTTTAACGGCATTCATATTTTGGATTTCTTTAAAAAAATACCGGGAGTACTTAAGGATGCTGCTCTTTTTGCAATCCTCATAACATTAGTAATTTTTATTTCTTCTTACTGTATATATTTTTATATTTTTCAGCAGCAGAGTCTTTTAAATCTTTTTATTGGTGTACTTATCTGCTGGGTCGATCTTTTCATCATTCTTACACTCCAGTGGTTTGTACCTATACGCTGTACCTTCCATAACGGATTTTTTAAATGCTTAAAAAAATGTCTTTACATTTTTATGGATAATACAGGTTTTTCAATTTTCATGGCACTTCACAATCTTTTGATGATTGCAATTTCTATTCTTCCAATAGGCTTTTTCCCTTCAATTGCCGGGATTGCCATTGCAAGACAAAATGCATTCCGCTTAAGACTTTACAAATATGATTATCTTGAAGAACATCCGGAACTCAAAACTCCGCGTGAACGACGCCAGATTCCATGGGAAGAGCTCATTTATGAAGATAGAGAAACCCTTGGACCAAGAAAACTTCGTTCATTTCTGTTCCCTTGGAAAGAAGATTAAATGGCAAATACAAGCATTTCGCAGGTTTCACTTATCCATTCACTTACTGCCGATTTTTTAAAAAAACGTCTGGCCCAGAATGGATTTGACGATTTTGCGTCTTCGCATGGAAACATATTGTTTCAGCTTAGTGTAAATAAATCCATTACAATGAAAGAGCTTGCCGAAAAAATAAACCGCGACAAATCTACTACAACTGTTCTTGTCCGCAAGCTTGAACAGGAAGGGCTTGTAAGCGTAACACCCTCTCCCAACGATCGCCGCACAAAATTCCTTAGTCTTACACAAAAGGGCACCGAATACAATGCCCTTATGAAAAAACTTTCCAAGGAACTTGTAACAAAATTTTATAAAGGCTTTACCCCGGAAGAGATTAATAATTTTGTAAGCTATTTAGACAGGATAAAAAATAATTTTATTGTTGAAGAATAGATTAAAAAAGTCTGTACATTTTTCGCTTAAGTGCACAGACTTTTTTTTATATATACTTGACATTAGTTTTATATAAAACTATTATATCGCTATGTGTAAAAAAATCTTATTTGTATTATTACTAACCCTTTCTTTGGGTTTATTTTCTTGTAAAGCTGCAGCTAAAAAAAATCTTGAAGTTGCAGTTTTTATTCCTGGTATTTGTGCAGACAGTCCTGTTTATGCAATGCTTCGTGACGGAGTTCTTGAAGGAATTGATGATTACAACAGTGGCAAAGCTGATGAAAAAAAGGCTCATGTTTATATTCTTGAAGCCGGAACAAATCAGTCTGAATGGCCTGCAAAAATTACAGCACTGGCAGCAGAACAGAAGTATGATGTAATTATTTCTTCTAACCCTTCCCTACCCGAAATTGTAACTCCAATTATTGAGCAGTTTCCTGAACAGAAGTTTATTCTGCTTGATGCTGAATGCAGCGGAAATAAAAACATCTGTACAATCTGCTACAATCAGTATGAACAGGCTTATCTGACCGGTTACATTGGCGGCCTTATGTCTAAATCAAACAAGCTTGGCCTTATTGCAGCTCAGGAATATCCTGTTATGAACAATATTATCTATCCATACTTTGAAAAGGGAGCAAAGGATGCAGTGCCTGCAAGTACAGTTGACTTTCAGATTGTAGGAAACTGGTATGACGCAAACAAGGGTGCAATGCTTACTGATATTCTTTATGACAAGGGTGTAGATGTAATTCTTCCAATTTGTGGTGGAGCATCTCAAGGAGTAATTAATTCTGCAGTAGACCACGGAATCTATATTACCTGGTTTGATAACAATGGCTTTGATAAGGCACCAGGAACAATCATTTCAAGTACAGTTATGCTTCAGAGGGAGCTTTCGGCAATTGTAACAAAGGACTTCCTTAATGGCAAAACAGAGTGGGGAACTGCAAAGATGCTCGGAATTAAAGACGGCTTTGTAGACTTTGTTCAGGATGATGAAAACTACATTTCTACAGTTCCAGCCAATATTCGTTCTAAGATGGCAGACCTTGTAAGTTCTATTAAAGAAGGAAAAACAACCATTCAATAATGACGCTTGAGCTTCGTGATATCTGCTTAAAATATTCGCATAAGACTGTCCTTCAAAACCTTTCGGTTTGCTTTAATGAAGGACAGCTTCATGCTGTTTTGGGAGAAAACGGAGCCGGCAAATCTACTGCAGCAAACATTATCTGCGGAGAACTTAAACCGGATTCAGGAACAATTAACATTGATGGAAAACCTGTTGTTTTAAATTCTCCGAAGGCTGCAATAGAAAAGGGAATCTGTTATGTTCACCAGCGCCCCATGCTTGCTGATTATATTTCGGTTAAAGAAAATCTGCTGCTTGGACTTAAGAAAGAATTCAAAAGCGATATAGCGGCTGTAACACAAAAATGGATTCCGGGTGTAAACCTTAACAGCTTTGTAAAAGAGCTTGGTGCCGACACACGCTTTTTTATTGCGCTTTGCATCGCCCTTATAAAACGTCCATCCATTCTGCTGTTAGATGAACCGACTGCCCTGCTT
>JAILBH010000215.1 GCA_024681195.1 Treponema sp. | reverse complement strand
ATCTATAAAATCAAGGAGTTCTTGATCTACATTTGCTAATTCTTTTAATGCTTCACATTTATTTAATATTGTTTTTCCATAATTTATAGTATTCAGAGCAATAGCTTCTTTATAATTCAGACTTTTATATACTTGTTTTTTAAAAAACTTATCCTCCTTGTCAAATTTTAAAATTTTCTGAATATATCCAAATAATTCTGAATTCGTTTTCCAATCAATTTGATTTTGCTCAAGAAACTTTTCTTTCTCTTTCCTTGAAGTATAAAAAATAATAACTAATTCTCGTAAATATCTGGCTTTTTCTTTTATTGTTTTAAGATATATAAAAGTATCCTCTTTATTTTTTGAATTCCTGATTAAGGCATCAGGAGAGCTGCAGAATTCATTATTAAAAAGAGGATTCTGATTCCCAGTTTGAGAACTTTTTGATAGATACTCTTGTTTTACTATTTGTATCATATCTTATTATACCATAGGTAAATAATGTCCTGCAAACTTGTATTTTTATGCTATAATATTTTAATAAAGTTTTTATAAGAGGAAAAATTTATGGACGGACAGACACCCCAGATTCAAAGTGAGTCAAGACTAACATTTTTGGAGGCAACAAGTATTATTGTAGGCCATGGAGTTGGAGCCGGCATCCTTGCTGTTCCTTACCTTGCTTCGCGCGCTCCCTGGTGGGATTTTTTCTGGATTCTTGCTGTTGCTTATGCAATAAATCTTTTGCTGCATCTTATGATTGCAGAGCTTTCTCTTAATAACAACGGTGCCCAGTTTGTTAAGTGTTTTGAAAATGAACTGTTTACCGGTCGCTTTAAAAAGATTGCAACCTGGATTGTTTTTGGATTTTTGGCGTTCAGTGTTTTGTGTAATGTTGCAAGCTTTATTACAGGCTCGGCTGCAGTTTTTACAAGCTGGTTTAATCTGCCGTCATGGCTTGGAATGCTTATCTATTATGTGATTGCAGGACTTGTAGTTTTCTTTGGAATGAAGATTGTCGGGATTTGTGAAAAATATTCTGTAATTGCAATGGTTGTTGTAATTGGAATTCTTTTTGTTGCGACAGTGCGTTCAAAAATGAATGCACTTCCTTCAACTTTTATTGCCGCAACAAATTCCATGGCTCTTTACAGCACCGTTGCTTTTTCCCTTTCTGCAGTTATGAGCGTACCTCAGGTTGTAAAAGGTGTTGCCGGTGACAGAAAAAAAATCATTGGAGCAATTGCAGCAGGAACCGGAATCAATGCATTCCTTATTATTGTTGTAACATTAATGACTCTTTTGGGTGCCGGTCATGCCATTACAAAAAACGGTGCGCTTGTAGATTTGAGCGCAAGTCTTGGAGGCTGGGTCAGCATTGTAGGCTACATTTTTTCTCTTCTGGCTTTATCAACTTCATTCTGGGCAAACACCCTTAACATGCGCGACATTATTGCAGAACAGACCAAATGGAACTTAAAGCTCTGCTGGCTTTTGGCCACCCTCCCTTGTTTAATTCTTGCTCTTTGTGGAATGACAAGCTTTGTAGGCTTTGCCCGTCTTGCAGGAATTATTCAAGTCCTTACCGGAATTGGAATTATCATTGCTTATAATCGTTCAAGAAAACGCATTGGTCAAAGTCTTATCTGTGGAAAATTTGGCCTGCTGCCGTTCCAGCTTCTTGTGATTCTGGGTTCCATTCTGGCAACAGTTGGTTCTGTAATTAAAGTAAGGTAAATAACTATGAGTGTTTTTGAATTTCCATGTATAACTCAAGTTGCAGCCACAGCCCTGTCTCTGCTGGACGTTGCACCTGCTGACGCAATGGCCGGTCCAATAGAAAAAGTTCTTGCCGGAGCACAGAATAAATTCAATACAACTAAATGTGACCGCGTAGTAATGTACAATCCGGATGCAATTGCCCTTTGGATTTATGAACGCTTTCAGAAAAAATATTTTGCTCCTCTAGATCAAAACACAGATTTGCGTCTATCTATGCTTTCTGTTTTTCCACCAAAAACTCCTGTTTGTTTTGGTTCAATGTATTCCGGTCTTGAGCCCGCCGTACATGGCATTCAAAGCTACACCAAGCCTGTCTTAAAGTGCCAGACTGTTTTTGACCGCCTGATTGCTGCAGGAAAAAAAGCTGCAATTGTTTCTACAGAAGGCGATTCAATCAGCCTGATTTTTCTTGAACGCCAGATGGATTATTTTATTTACAAAACCGTAAAAGAATGCAACAACAAAGCTGCAGAACTTATAAAAAAAGACGAATATGATTTGATTGTTCTTTACAATACAGATTATGATTACTGGATGCACCGTTGTTCACCAACCGGCCCGTTTGCAAAAAATGCACTTAAGAAAAATGTTGCTGAATATCTTTCGCTCAAAAACCTAATCCAGTCAGAATGGAAAGATAAGCATCATACAGCTCTTGCCTTTGCTCCAGATCACGGCTGTCACCGCTGGATGGGAATTTTAGGTACCCACGGAATTAACGAAAGCTGCGATATGAATACCGTTCATTTTTGGAGCTTTATTTAGAGGACTTTATGGACAAAAAATATAAAACCGCTTCTTCAAACATAATCATGAGTGACTTTCCGGATCCTGATGTAATTCGCGTTGATGACACTTATTACATGGTAAGCACAACAATGCACTTTATGCCGGGCTGTGTGATTCTGAAATCTCACAATCTCGTAGACTGGGAACATGTAGCTTATGTTTATGATGAACTCGAAGCAACCGAAAAAGAGACTCTGGCAGACAATAAAGGTGCTTACGGAAAAGGAATGTGGGCAGCCTGTCTTCGTCATCATAACGGTATATTCTACATCAGTTTTGTTGCAAATGACACTGGAAAGACCTATTTATTCACTTCAGACAAAATCGAAGGTCCA
>JAILBH010000198.1 GCA_024681195.1 Treponema sp. | reverse complement strand
GAAGAAATAGAAGAAGTCGAAGAACTCCTCCCTGTTGATGACATAATTTCTTCTTCTGATAATTTTCCTAAGGCTGCAGAGCTTATCATCAGTATTGAAGATCCTGATTTTTACGAAGACCTTACAATCGGTTCGCCGGTTGATTCAGAATCAAAAGCTTTATCTGGAAAATCAATTAATTTTGTTGCCGAAGTTCCAAGCTTCTTAGTAAAACCAGTTTCTGATGCAGAAGAAGTTGAAGATGTAGAAGAAATCCCTGAAGTAGAAGAGCTTCCTTCGGAGCCATATTTTGCTATGACAAAATTTGGTCAGAACGAACAGCCTGTGCTTGAGCTTCGCGGAGATACAGATACAATTGTTGAACATGATGGAATCTACTCAATTGCAGATAACCTTCCATATACAAACGTTTTGTTAAACAAAGAATTTAAAACTCTGGTAGATTCAGTTTTGCAGGGCTAATCTTATTTGGCGTAAAATCTTAGCAGCGGCTGACGCGGAATATCATCCATTACAGAAAGAAAATCTTCTCGTTCTGCATTTTGAATAAAATTGTATTCTTCAAGATAAAGTTCACAGTTTTGTTCATAAGAAAAGAATTCAAGCCCCTTTTGTAACAGTTGTGCAGTTCCTGTATTTGTAAGAGTTTGAGCCATAAAGTCCATCGTCCACACATCTTTTATTTCCTGAATAGCAGTGCCGGCATCACTGGAATTTAATAGTTCGTTCAATTCTGCAACAGCCGCGCTAAAGCAGGAGTCAGCTTCCTTCTGGTTTGCAACATTCAAAATCGTAAACACAGCCACATCTGCATTTGCATATGGTTCATTAGCCTGTGCAATTGCCTGCTCAAGCCTCTTGTTTGAATTAATCTGCTTTTGAACAAGCTTTTCAAGATATTTTAATAAAGCAATAGTTACAGTGTTTTCTTTAGTTCCTGTTTGTGGCAGCTTAAAAACATACATAACAGGATCAAGGAATTCCTGGGTTGGAATGAGCTTGGCTGGCATTGGGCCCGCCTTTTCTGCAGGAATGTCTGTAAGGAAGGTATGTGTAAGCTTTACAGTTTTTTTAGTACTGCCTTTAAGCTTGCTTTGTACGGTCAAAAGATTTTGTTTTGTATTTCTTGAAGTAAGGATTCCCATTGTTTGCTCAAGAATTTCTGCAGCGTTTTCGGGAACAAGTCCGGTTAAAATTATGCTGTAACGGCTTGCATCCAGAAGTGCCGGGTAACCTTCAAGAATTTTTTGATAAGAGGTTTTTGTAAGAATTTCATCTTTGGCATCAAAAATTTTTGCGTAATCAGTTTTTGGATAAAGCTCCTTCATGACTGCCCAAAGCATCTGCCTGGTTACACTGCCGTTTTCCAGACGCTTTTTGTACTGGCTGTTTGCAACTGCTCTGTCGGCTTGAGAAGGTAAGATTTCTCCATAAATAATGGCATCCGAAATTGCCTGGCAGCAGGAAGCAAAATCATAAAGTGCACATTGAATTGTAATTGTTCCGGTTTTTATCTTGCATTCATAATCAATAACAGGGCTTCCAAGAATAATTGCCTGCTGTTGTTTTTTAATTATTTCTTTTTGAATGTTTGAAGCAAGCAGGCTGAGCATAACTTCTTCATAACCGTTATCATCAGCAGAATTGAGTTTGCCGCCCCTAACAGAAATTAAAATTGTTATATCAGAAGAATTCTGGTTTACCTTTGTGATAACAGGAATTGTGTTGCTCAAGCTTGTTTTGGTAATTTGAGTTATATTTTCTTCATAAAAATTATCTGTAAGTTCAGGAGCCTGGAGCTGTGTCTCGGCAAGAATTTCTGGGTCTTTTACATTTTTAAAAATAGACTGATTATACCAGGCTGCATTTTGTGCGTTAATTTCTTCAAAGCCTGCAGAAGTGTATTTTGCCTTGTTCTTTTTATAATCGCTGGAATTAATGATTACAAAAATATAAGGCTCTTCGGAATTGAGCTTAGAAATAAGGCTTTCAAAATCAAGCAGCGAAATTTTTTGGGTTCTGGTATAAAGGCTCAGCGCTGTAGTTGAACTGCTTATGCTTGTGTTGTCCTGTTCCAGGGCTTCTTCATAAAATGCATCATAAGGCTGCATTGCCCAGTAAGCCGAAAGATTATCCATAAAATCAGACGAAGAAGAATTTTGTATTTCCAGATTATTCTGGCAGGCTAACTGTGCTGCAAAAAATTCCAGGACAGAAGATTCTTTTATTGCGCTTTGTGTAAGCTGGGCAAAAAGATTTGCCTGATCCAGTGATGTTATAGAAGAATTGTTTTTTCCTTCCGGCTTTTGGAGCAGGCTTTGAATAATAATTCGTGAACTGTCTTTTTTGTGGGCGCAGCTTGCATTAATATATTCGTTTCCCAGAATATTCAGTTTTGCTTCATTTACAAGAGTGTTTTTAAAATAGGAATAATCATTATTCAGCATTTCTGCCAGAAGTTCACTTTCTTCCATATTTAAGGTGGTGTACTGCATTACAATCTGAGTCATGTCTGCAGAAAATTCAGAACTGTGAAGAACAAACTTTCTTGCTTTGTTTACTGCAGCCGAAGTTTTAGAAACCGGAGTTGAATAAGAAGAATAATAAAATCCAAAGGTCTGCTGTAAAAGCTGCAGGATTGATTTTTCGCTTATGTTTCCGCTTATAAAAATGGCGCTGTTTTGCGGTGTGTACCAGCGTTCTCCAATTGTATTTAAAAGGTTTCGGGCTTGTGCCGAAGAGGTTTTGTTAAAAAGGGCAGGATAAACTCCTGAATCATGCTTCCAAGGGGCGGCAGAAAAAACTCTTGAATCAATTGCAGAATTAATAAAGCCGGCGGCAGACTGAGCGTTTTCTGTAGTTTCTGTTTTGAGCTCGCGAAGCAGTTTTACCAGTAATTCATCGGTATAATTCATTGAAAAGGCTGTTGCAGCCAGTTCAGAAAGTGTTTTTTCCAGGCGTGAAGCGGTTGTGAACGTTACATAACGCGAAGAATCGGCATTGCATTCGGCCAGATCAAACTCAATCTGCGGGCAGCTTGCTTCAAAAATCCTTGTGTAAAGCTTAAAAAATCCCGAAGTATTCTGAGTCTGATTAGAAAAACCTGCACGGACTGTATATTCAACTCTTACAAGAGGGGTAGATTTATCTTCCAGAAGAAAAACCGTAAGCCCGTTTTCCAAAGTATATTCTTTTACATTTTCCAGAGGAATTGCATTCAGCTTAGAGAAAAGCACTATAAAAAAAGCAAAAAAAGCCGTAAAAAACCGCTTTTGCTGCGTCATTTTTATCATATAAAAATTATATACTTTGATTTTGTTATAATCTATACATTATGCCCCAAAATATTGTAAAATATCCTATTATGGTCAAAGTCGAAGTTTTAGATAAAAAGCCGGAAAGTGTGTCTATTCCGCAAGAGCTTTTAAAAGGTAAACGACACTTAACAAAAGCAGAGATTGAGCTGCTTGAAAAGAATCTCAATCACAATGACGATCCAACCTGGAACAATTTTTACGTTGATGATTCAGAAGACGGTTTTGACGCTTCTTTGATTCACCTTTCTTTCTTTTCTGGATTCATA
>JAILBH010000076.1 GCA_024681195.1 Treponema sp. | reverse complement strand
TCATATTTGTATTCTACGCTGTTCATGTATTTTTTTGTAAGGAAAATGCCTAAGCCACCAATGCGGCGGTCTTCGGCACTTAAAGTAATGTCGGGGTCGGGGCGGTCCAGTGGGTTAAACGGGATTCCCTGGTCGCGGAATATTATTGTCAGAAGTTCATTTTCGTAAGTACAGGTAATCCAGGCCTGGCCGTACACACCGGCAGGCAGCCTATCTTTATAGGCGTAGTGGGCAATGTTTACAAAAATCTCTTCGGCGCAAAGGTCTATTTTGTACATTAAATCTGTTTCACAGCCATGGGGCAGCTCTTGGTGTATAAAGTCGAGAACCTTTTCAAGGTTTTTGTCGTCGGCAGCAATAGTCAGTTCCATATTTTATTCCTTGTAGGTCATGGCAAGCATTGTAATATCATCAAATTGCGGGGCTTCTAAAACAAAGTCGTCCAGGTCGTTGCGCACAATATCCAGAAGGTCGCGGGAGCTTACACCCCTGTCCATTACAGATCGTAAAACATGTATGAGCCTGTCTTCGCCATAAAGCTCATCATAGCTGTTGGTAGCTTCTGTAATTCCGTCGGTGTAAATAAAAAGACGGTCGCCTTTGGTAAGCTTGAGTGTGTTATTTGTATAAGGAATGCCGTCCATGCCTGCAAGCATGAGGTTTGGTTTTGTAGAAAGATATTTTATTTCTCCACCGTTCTTTATAATCGGGGCATTGTGTCCCGCATTTGCAAAATTAAGCTCGCCTGTAGAAAGCGTTAATATTCCCATCCAGCAGGTAACAAAAAGACCCGATTCATTACCTTCGCACAAAATCTTATTAACATGTTCAAAAATCTTTGCAGGATTATATTCATGCTTGGCAGTATCCTTTAAAAGAGTTTTTGTAATTACCATAAACAGGGCTGCAGGAACTCCCTTGCCGCTTACGTCTCCTACTACCATGGCAAAGTGATCATCATCAATCAGGTAAAAATCGTAAAAATCTCCGCCAACTTCTTTTGCTGGAGTCATGCTTGCATAAAGCTCCAGCTCCGGATGGTTTTTATATGGAGGAAAAACTCTCGGAAGCATTTCGGCCTGGATCTGCTTTGCAACATTGAGTTCGGCACCAAGGCGCTCCTTTTCTGCAGTAGCATGTGTTAAATCTTCTATATATTTGGTAATATCAAGACTCATTTTTTCTACAGCCTTAGAAAGCTTACCAATTTCATCACGGTTACGGATTTTCTTTAAGATTCCCGAAAGTCCCGCATGGTGTTCTGCAAAGTGAGAGGTTTCGTAAGTAATAAAAAGAATAGGGCGGATAATTCCAAAATAAAGCAGGATTGCATAAAGTACTATAAACAGTAGTGTAAGAATTGCTGCATAAATGATTATCGAACGAAGAAAGTTCTTTTTGTATTCTTTTACCTCATTCATAGGTTTTACAATACTCATTATGGCAGTTACTTTTCCGCTGGAATTATAAAGCGGGGTAGCGGTGGTAACGTGGCCGCCTTCTTTTTTATAGGTAAAGGAGCTGTATTCTTCTGCATCTTCAAGAACAAGCCGCAGATTTTCTATGTAGGCTTCGTCCTTTCCTTCAAGGGAACTCACTTTTCCGAAAGGGATTATGGTGCTTCCTTCGGCAAGGGCAAGCTTGTTTACAGTATCAAAAACATAAGTTCTGGTTTTGTAATCCGGAGAAATAACGCTTACATAAATATAGGCAAGCTCTGCTGTGTCTGTAAGAACATCGAGTTTCTGGTTTGTTTCTTCCCAGTCTTCATCCTGACCGTTTTGGAGCCATTCGGGAATTTTATCTACATTTATATATGAGGCTCCGGTTTTTGCGAGCTCCTGTGTGATGTTTCCGTACATTACTTCCAGCTGTCTCTTAAACTCACGGTAGCCGCTAAAACTGTTTACAAGGCACATGAGTATACCAAAGATTACGGCGCTGCCTACCAGTTCAACTGCAAGAATAGATCCTCTTAATCTGTGTTTCATGCGTTTTCTCCTGCTTTTATTATACATCATATTAAAAAAACTGCATAATTTAATTGATATGGCACAAATAAACATAATCTATTATAATTTAAGTATTGTAGTATGTTTCCTTTTTGAACATACTTAATTTTATTTATGGAGAAGAAAGAAAATGAAAAGACTTTCTTGTGCAGTAGCAGTTTTTGTTCTGATGCTGTCTGCTGCAAGTGCTTACAACCCTCCGGTTTACGGAGATGATATTTTTGAACTTTCAAGTCCAAGGCAGTTAAGCAACGGTTCTTCTGTAGTTGGCGGTGGTTTGTTCTATGCCAGCCCGGAATCTATGCTTGCTAATCCGGCTTTGCCTGCTAAGGAACAGCGTATTGACCTGAATCTTGCTTACACTGCTCTGGTTTCTTCTAATAAAGAAAACTCTAAGCGTTATGGCAATGCTTTTCAGGGTGGAATTCTTATTCCTACAAAGAGCTTTGTTTTCAGCGGTTACCTTAATGGAACAATGGTTCCTTTTAAAGAAATGCACCTTGGAAACAGCTTGAATTTTAAGGCCGGTCTTGCAAAAGAAATTACAGAAAAGCTTACAGTTGGTTTAAATCTTAACTCCGGTATTTTCTGGGGCGCCGACACAGACTGGGGCATTTCGGGAAACCTTGGTTTTGTTTATAACTACGGTGAGCTTGCCTTTATGAAGGACTTCCGCTACGGTGTTTCGGTTCTTAATCTTGGTAAAAACTATTCTAAGACAACTCTTGCAGGAATCAAAGCTGGTAAGGCTGGCAGCAGTCTTCCAACAATAGCAACAGTAAAAGCTGGTGCTGCTGCAACTCTTGTTCAGAATGATGTTATTAAGCTTGGCGCTTCTATGGATCTTACAACTCCTTGCTTTATGAATCTTATTACAGATCTTGGCCTCCAGTTTGCTGTAAAGGATATGCTCTTTATCAGCGTTACCGAAAAGCTGAATTTTGCAGAGCTTGCAGCTGGTGTAAAAAATGTCATGCCTTCTGTAGGACTTACCTTCCGCTTTACCTTTGATGTAAAGAACAATGATTATCTTCAGAAGAACGGCTGGAACCAGAGCGAAATGTCTGCAACAGTTGCCTGGAAGCAGTTTGAAAAAACAGTTAATGCAGTTTCTGCCGGTGTTGATGTAAACCTTGGTCTTAAGGATGAAACTCCTCCTGTAATTAAGCTCTGGCTTGATGAAGACGAGGATAAGCCTGAAGTGCAGACAATTCCTGTTGTAGGAGATGCAAAATGAGAAAAATTAAATTTGTTTCAATCTTAACTATTCTGGCTCTTTGTGCAGGGCTTGGTTTTGCAAAGGAAAAATATATTTCTCCTAATAATGATGGTATTCAGGATGAACTTGTTATTCCTTTAAACATTTCGGATAAGCGTTATGTTCAGGGCTGGAGCCTTGTTATTATGAATGAAAGCGGCGAAGTTATCCGTACAATCGAAAATAAGGTTTTACTGCCTTCAAAGCTTGGATTTAAATCTTTCTTTAAGCAGCTTTTTGCCAAGAAAGAAGGTGTTGTAATTCCTGAATCTATTACCTGGAACGGTGCCATGAACAATGGTGAAACAGCTCCGGATGGAACTTATACTTACTATGTTACCGCTACTGATGATAACGGAAACGTTGGTAAGACACAGGAGTACAAGGTTGTTGTAGATACTGTTGCTCCTGATATTGATTTGAATCAGCCATCTGACAAGATTTTTGGTGAAGGTGCAAAGGCTGCCCTTAAGATTTCACAGTCAGGTTCTGTAGAAGATGAATGGCTTGGTGTATTCAAAGCTGTTGATGGAACTATAGTTCGCACTTATAAATGGACAAATGCTGAGCCTGCAGAATTCAGCTGGCGTGGTATTGCTGATGATGAGTCTCAGGTTGCAGACGGAGTTTACTCTTACGAAATTTCTGCTACTGACCGTGCCGGTAACGTTTCTCCTGCAGCTTCAATTACAAATATCATTTACTCTGCCGAAAAGCCTGCTACAAACATTTACATTGATGGTTCACGCTACTTCTCTCCGGGAACAGACAGCAAGTTCAAGACAATCAGTCTGAACGTAACAATTCCTGTTCCGGAAGAAAAGAGTGGAAACAAGCTTACAGAATGGGAAGTTGGAATTGTTGATAAGTCTGGAACTGTTGTAAAGTCTTTCAACAGCAAAAAGTCTGCTTCTGTTCCATCTTCTATCGTGTTTGACGGTAAAGATGATAGTGGCAAGCAGCTTAAGGATGGTGAATATCAGGCTTATGTAACTGCAAAATATTTGAACGGTTATGTTCCTGCAAAGATTTCTTCACCTGTATTTGTGCTTGATACCGAAAAACCTGCTGCACAAATTCGTGCTTCGGATAAGGTTTTTGGTGCCGGTTCAAAATCTGATGTTAAATATTCTATTATGATTACTCCATCTGCAGGTTCTCCTGTTCCTGGCTGGAAGGCAGAAATCCGTTCTGCAGACGATTCAAAGATTGTAAAAACTTATGATCTTGGTGAATATCCTCCAGAATCAATTACCTGGAATGGTATTGATGACAAGGGTGGAATTGCAGAAAAGGGACAGTATGTACTTATTCTTACAGCAACCGATATGGCTGGTAACGCCGGAGAAGCACGCTCAAGTGATCTTGTAACTTTTGATACAACAGAAACTCAGCTTTTGCTTGCTATGACAGATACAGCCTTCTCTCCAAATGGAAACAAGGTAAAAGATACAATCACCTTTACACCGGTAACTCAGACAAAGGATGTTGTTTCTTATGAGTTCAGTATTAAAGATAAGGGTGGAAAGGTTGTTTATTCAAAGAAGGAAAGTAAAAAGCTTCCTGCAAACTTCTCTTGGAACGGAAATGACAACGATAATACACGCTGCGATGACGGAATGTATTCTGCACAGCTTTCTGTAGTTGCAGCTAACGGATCTACCGCAGCCGCAGCAACTCAGGAATTTGAGCTTGATACAAAATTCCCTTCTCTTGAATGGGAGCTTCCATGGTCATACTTCTCTCCAGATAATGATGGAAACCAGGATAGCATTGAAATCAAGCTTTCTAACTCTACACCAGAAAAACTCTGGACTGCAGATGTACGCGATTCAAAGGGAAAGAGCGTAAAGAAGTACACCTGGAGCGGTGCTAAGAAAGAAGTTATCTGGGATGGTACAGACGAATCCGGAAACATTGCAGCTAACGGAAACTACAGCATTGTAATCTTTAGTACAGATGATGCAGGTAACAGCTTTACAACAGATTTGAAGGGAATTGTTCTTCATAACCGCGAAACAAAGATTTACCTTACAGCAGAACGCGAAGGTATTTCTCCAAACAACGACAAGGTACTCGACACACAGACCTTCGAAATCCGTGCAGCAGTTAAAGAAGATCTGCTTTCATGGAACTTTGATGTTCGCCGTGAAGACGGAACTTCTGTATTTGCTCTTTCTGACAGAGACAGTGCTAACCTTCCTGCAAGCGTAGTTTGGAATGGTGCAGACAAGGATGGAAATGTTTGTGAAGGAACCTTTACAGGAACTCTTAATGTTGTTTACAAGAAGGGTAACAGAGTAAGTGCAGTTTCTTCTCCATTTATCTGTACTGCAACACCTCCACAGCTTATGGTTCAGACAGCACCGGAATACTTTAGCCCGGATAACGATGGCATTGATGATGATCTGTTTATTAAGCTTACAGGAAGCACAAAGGCCAAAATTAAGAACTGGTCATTTGTAATTTCTGATCCTAAAGGAAAGACCTTCTGGAAGACCGAAGGAAAAACTCAGATTACAGAAAGAATTATCTGGGATGGTTTGAGTAATGTTCAGAAAGATTCAAAGGGTAATGCAGAACGCGTTCAGTCTGCTATGGATTATCCATATGCATTTACTGTAACTGATAATCTTGGAATGACAAGCCGCGTAGAAGGAAAGATTCCTGTAGATGTTCTTGTTATCCGCGAAGGAAACGTACTTAAGATGGCAGTTCCTTCTATTATCTTTGAATCAGACGCTTCTAACTTCCAGACAGCTAACTCTAAGCTTTCTGCCGAACAGGCTCAGAAGAACATTGAAATCTTGAACCGTATTGCCGAGATTCTCAAGAAGTTCTCTGATTACAAGGTAACAATCCAGGGACACGCAAACCGCGTTTCTGATAACCTTGACGAAGAGACTGTAGATAATCTGCGTGAATGGGGTAGAGCTCTTGGACCTCTTTCTCAGGAACGTGCTGATGCAATTAAGGCTTACCTTGTTAAGAAGGGAGTAAGTTCTTCAAGCATTACTACAGAAGGTATGGGTGGAACCAAACCGGTTGTTAATCCAAAAGATACAGACAACAACTGGAAGAATAGACGTGTAGAATTTATTCTTGTAAAATAAGTTATATAATGGCCCTTCGACAGGCTCAGGGACCACGTCCTTAGGCTGGTGCCCCTGAGCCTGTCGAAGGGTCCTGAAATATAATATCAACTTTTACATCCCTGTCGTTTACCGGCAGGGATTTTTTTATTTGAAAATCAAAGCATACTCCGGCGAGTGTGATATTTTTTTTGTCTTTTAATTCACTTAAAAACCTGTCATAAAAGCCTTTTCCACGGCCAAGCCTGTCGCCGGAAAGTGTAAAAGCCCTTCCCGGAACAAGAATAAGTGTTTTTTTGTTTTTGAGTTTATTCAAATTTACAGGAACAAGCAGATTTTCATCCGGTTCACTGATTCCAAGTGTGCCCGATTCAGTCTG
>JAILBH010000095.1 GCA_024681195.1 Treponema sp. | reverse complement strand
TGGTTCCAAGAGGAACAAGACCATCGATGCCCTGTTCGAGCTGATGTTTGACATTTTTGCGGAAGCCCTCAAAGTCTACAGTACCGTCACCATTCATAGGTGTAATTAAAGCTGTAAAAGCACCACGAAAAATATTCATATATTCCTCCTAAAAAAGTTATGAGCAAATCTTCAGATTTGGGAATAACTTTTTTTGCACATTCGCAACGAAGTGAGAATGTGTAGTATATATTCAAGTTTCCGAAAGGAAACTTGTAAAGATAAAAACTGACGGCAATCGGCAGTTTTTATCTTATTCCTCCTGAAACAAGTTCCAGTACACGCCATTTAAAATATTGGCAATATTTTATAGTTTTTTGCATATAAATTCAATTATATAATTACAGATTGTGGATTGCTTCGCTTCGCTCGCAATGACGTGGCAATCCATATACTCGCAATTACAACCAAATTTCATTATAATCACTTTCATATGAATAAAAAAAGAATAATAACGATATCTGCTGTCAGTGTGCCTTTGGTAGTGGTGGCAGCGTTTTTTATTTTTACAGGGGTGCGCTCATCACAATTCAAAAAACTTGACGCGGCTGAACCTGTTGTATTTGAACTTGAAAAAGATAACAGACTTTTAAAAGAACTTCCCTACACTCTGCCGGATCTTGGGATTGATGTAGGTGCAGACTCTGCAATTTTGATAGATGTTTCAAATGGCTGCGTAATCTGGGAAAAAAATGCAGATAAAGTTATTCCTCCAGCCAGCATGACCAAACTCTTTGCAATGTATGTTGTAGAGCAGGAAGTTCTGGCCGGACGACTCCACTATGATGATATAATTCCACTTCCGCCTGAATGCTGGGCCTGCAATATGCCGCCCCACTCTTCGCTTATGTTTTTGGGAGAAGGACAGGTGGTTAGTCTTGAAGAGCTGCTGCTTGGGCTTTCCATCTGCTCGGGTAACGATGCCGCTTATGCTCTTGCCTATGCAGTTTGCGGCTCCATGGAAGAATTTGTTGAGCGTATGAATCAGGTGGCACAGGACACTGGTCTTACCCACACTCATTTTGTAGAAAGCTCGGGTTACAGTGAAGAAAACTCTACAACTGCCCGAGAGATGGCTGCTTTTTGCCGTCTTTATATTATGGAACACCCTGATTCGCTCAGGCGTTTTCACAGCGTCCCGTCATTTACATATCCAAAAGAAAAAAACATGGCACCGGGTGACCGCTACGGCCCACAGGACTGGAGCAACGGACTTCCAACGCATATTACGATGGGAATTACTCAGGAAAATACTAACCCACTGCTTGGAAAGCTTGCCGGCTGCGATGGGCTTAAAACCGGTTATATAGACGAAAGCGGTTATAATCTTGCCCTTACGGTTGTACGCGATGGTACACGTTTTTTAAGCGTTACCATGGGTGGCAAAGGTCAGGATTCACGCGAAGGCCAGCTGGGACGAATAAAAGACGGAACAGCAATTATGGAAACAGCATTCGGTACCTTCCGGGATTATGATTTAGGCAATGTGGCACAAAACTATTTTATAAAAGTCTACGGCAGCAAAACAAAAGCACTTAATCTTGTTCCAGCTATAGAACTTGTACCGCTTTGCGTTCCATTTATAACGGGCAACTCCATTTCGGAAAATCTGCAGAATGTCCAGGTGATACTAACCATACCGCCATATTTACAAGGCCAGATCAAAGCTGGTGCAGAATATGGTCAGATTAAAATAATACTTGGTGACTATCTGCTGCAGACAATTCCGCTGGTTGCAGATAGGAGCACACAGAAGGCGGGTGTTATTACTTGTCTGGCAGATGCAATGACAATACTACAACTCTAAAGCAGCTCTTCTTATATCTTCCAATGTAAACTCTGTACGCTCTGCCTGTCCTGCAAGCAGTGCGGCGCGATTCAAAACAGATTCAATTTTTGCACAGGAATAACCGTCTGTCATTTTAGCAATAACTTCGGGTGTGCATTCTGAAGCAGGAGCCTTTCCCTTACAATACATTTTTGCAAGTTCTACACGGGCATTATAATCAGGATAAGGAACTCTAAAACGTGCATCAAAACGACCCGGACGGATAAGGGCCGGATCCAGAGCCTCAATTGAGTTAGTAGCCGCTAACACAAGCACCCCATTAGTTGGTTCAAAACCGTCAAGCTCATTCAAAAGCGCAGTTACAATTCTTGTATTTTCTGTTTCGAGCGCACTTCCGGAATAATTCCGCACAGTACCAATTCCATCAAACTCATCAATAAAAACAATGCAGGGAGCGCAACGACGAGCCTTGCGGAACAAAAGTTTAACCTTCATTGGACCAACAGCCATGAGCATACTTTCAAAATCAGTAGCACGCGCCGGAATAAAACTAACCTTTGCTTCTCCGGCCAAAGCCTTTGCAAAAAGAGTTTTTCCGTTACCAGGTTCACCTTCAAGCAAGATTCCTTTTGGCATACGAATCCCTTTTGCAGCATAGGCGGCAGGATTTTTCATAATTTTCATAACCTGAGCCATATCCCGCTTAAGATTATCCATTCCTACAACATCATCAAATTTAATACCGGTTTTATGAACCACTTTAAAAGTATTAGGCGAAACAAACTTCTTAAAAACAAAAATTATTGCACCAAAAAAGATTGCGTAAAAGATTATATCCAGAATAAGATTAATAACTTCTGCACCGTCCTTTTCTATTTTTACACTTACCCTGTTCTGCAAAAGATACTCATGCAGCAAAGGTGAATCAGGATTATCAGTTTTAAATTCCTTTCCCTGACTTGTAAATTCAATTGAACCTTCCTTTATCACAGCCTTATCAACCTGCCCCTTCCCGGCTAATTCATAAAAATTGCTGTAAGCAACAAAAGTCTTTTTTGCCCCAAAATAATCCCACGCAAAATATCCCCCAACCACAGCTATCAATAAAAGCATTGAGCATATCAATCCTACAGTTTTTTTATTCTTTCTCATAAGTAAAACCCAAAATATATCAATTTGTCAGTGCCCGCAGCCCAAAACGGCAGTGGACAACATCACCCCCGTTGGCCGCTGCCGTTTTGGGCGAAAGGGCACTGACCTAATGATTATATTATTGCATTTTACCAACTGTTGGAATAGAATATAAATAGAAAAAAAGGAGATATTTATATGCTCAAGGCTTTAATACGGTTTTTTAAGGCACTGAACAGCAATTCCCATCCCGGCGAAATTGCCCATGCTGTCTGCCTAGGAATGATTCTTGGTTTTATGCCAAAATCTAATGCATTATGGTACATTCTTACAGTATTTTTCCTGTTTGTAAGAATAAATAAAGGTTCATTTATACTTTTTACCTTCCTTTTTTCACTTCTTGCGCCTGTTCTGGACAATCTGTTTGACACAATCGGATGGTGGTTCCTCAATATTGATAAGTTTAAAATGTTCTTTGCCTGGCTTTTGGAGATTCCATTTGTGGGCTTTACAAGATTTAATAATACCATTGTTATGGGTTCTCTGCTTGCTTCG
>JAILBH010000064.1 GCA_024681195.1 Treponema sp. | reverse complement strand
AAACTTCATCCGGGACAAAACGTCTGGTGTCGTCGTCCTGTGAGTTTTCATAGACGCTCTGGGCCATATCAGGAGAGAAAGTTGTGATTGTAAGACGCGGGTTTTTTATATTCATAAGCTTTTGATTTTTTCAATTTTATCATCGATACTTCTTCCAGTATATACATGAAAATCGTATATACTGGAAAAAGTATCGATGATAAAATTGAAAAAATCAAAAGCTTATGAATATAAAAACCCCGCGTCTTACAATCACAACTTTCTCTCCTGATATGGCCCAGAGCGTCTATGAAAACTCACAGGACGACGACACCAGACGTTTTGTCCCGGATGAAGTTTATGATTCTGTTGAAGAAGCTCGCGCTGCAATTGAGTTTTTGATTTCGCGATACGATAGCACAGACGGCCCTTTTGTATATCCAATAAACACAAATGATGATAGCAAAAATATCGGCTATATTCAGCTTTGCCAGATTGATGATGGTTCCTGGGAAATCGGCTATCACATTGCAAAACAATTTACGGGGCACGGGTATGCAACGGAGGCAGTAAAGGCCTTTCTTCCTGCGATGGCCAAAAAACTCAATATCAAAGAAGTTTACGGAATCTGCCTTGAGGAAAATACTGCCTCTGTGCGAGTCCTGGAAAAATGCGGTTTTGTTCAGGTTTACAAGAGGTCTGGAAATTATCAGGGGAAAGAAGCAGAAATCATTAGATTTGTTAAGAATTTATAGCAAAGTCCCAAATTTTTGCTATAATTAATCTTATGTTTCATGAAATGCACAAAGTACCAAAAACTATAATTCTCTGCGTTATTGCCGAAGTCCTTAATTTTTTTACAGCAGATATATTTTATCACGCGCTCAATATTCCACTTTTCTTTGATACAATATGGACTGTGGCGGTTGTGTTTTATCTTGGGCTTGTACCAGGTCTTTGTGTTTCGCTTGGTTATAATATTATCAATTCGCTTTTGTGGTTCAGACAGGAAGGATTTTTTGATCCATTCATGCTCTCTTATGCAATTTGTGGCGTTCTTATTGTACTTTCAACCTGGCTTATTGCCTGCCATAAGAATGAATTTAAAATCAGTATACCGGTAACTCTTTTATATCTTGTTCTGATTGCTTTACTTTCTTCATTCTGCACAATTATTGCAGGCGGAATAATTGATTTTTTCCATTATAAGTATTACGAAATTCCTGACATGATGAATCCGATTAAAAAGTTTACAGAGGGTTTTGTGCATCAACGGCTCAGTCTTTTAGCTTCCTGCATCCTGGCTCAGATTCCAATCTCATTTCTAGACAGGCTTCTTGCAACATTTGCAGGTTTTGGTATATATAAATTATGCGACAGATTTCTGGAGAAACAATAAATGCCTGAGCCAGCAACTACAGTTTTAGAACTTGAAGAAATAATCCAGAGATACACAACCTATTTTATTTTTTTTGATATCGTATTCTTTGTGCTTCTTCTTGCCGGAGTAATTCTTCTTATTCATTTTGCAAAATCCAAGAAAAAATTAAAGGAATCAAACGAATATCTTATATTTACGATTCAAGGTCAGGAAGAAGAGCGGGGACGCATTGCACGTGAGCTTCATGACACAGTGGCTCAAAATCTTCGCTACTGTAAAAGTTTATGCGAAAAACCTGAAGCTGCCGAAAATCTTCCACAAATCGCCGGTCATATTTCAAAATCGCTAGCAGAGGTTCGTTCCATTAGCTACAACCTTGCTCCTCCCGATATTACAAAAAATGATTTTCTTTTATGTATAAAAAATTTATGCGAAGAGTATACCGAAAATTATAATACTACTTTACGTCTTTCAATTCTTGAAAATACGGACACTTCGTTTCTCTCAAAGAATGAGATTCTAAATCTTTATAGAATCGTTCAGGAAGCTCTGACTAACATTGCAAAACATGCAGAGGCAGATGAAATCGTAATTTTAATCCGCAACGCAAACGGCAACGAAGAAAAAGGTCTTTACATTTTTATAAGTGATGACGGAAAAGGCTTTGACACTGAAAAAATCGACCAGGAAAAGCACTTTGGTTTAAGAGGAATGAAAAAGCGTGCAGACTTAATTAGGGCCGAGCTTTTTGTAACTTCCGAAAAGGATTATGGAACTCAGATAAAAATTTTTAAAGGAATAATAATATGAAAACATTTTTTGTTGTGGAAGACCATACGGTTACAAATATAGGACTTGTGCAATTAATTACACAAAAAAACGGACTTGAATGTGCCGGTTCAGCTATTTCAAAATCAGAAGCATTGGAAAAAATAAAAATACTTGCAGATGATGGCACGGACAATCTTCCCGACATTTTGATTCTTGATTTATTTTTGGGAGAAGACAGCGGGCTTGATTTATTGCGTCAGGTAAGAGCCGAATATCCTTCGATTAAAGTTCTTGTTTATTCAATGTACGCAAAACCCGGAATACTTTCGCTTGTACTGGAAGCCGGTGCGCATGGTTTTGTAGAAAAATCTGCCCCCGAATCCGTTCTGATTACAGCAATCAAAAACATTCTTACAGGCGAAACCTTTGTACAACAGAATCTTGTTTCTCCACTTTTCACCTATAAGACGATGTTTGATGGACTTACAAAACAGGAACAGATTGTTTTCAAGAAAATCCTTGAGCGAAAATCGAAGGCTCAGATTGCTGAAGAACTGAACATCATCCCCCGCTCTGTAGACAATTATTTTACCCATATTTTTGAAAAGACCGGCTGTAAAAATGTACAGGAAATAATTTCTAAATTCAGGGAATAAGCACCGATTTACCTTAAATACAAAATCTATTTTCCCAATTTTTTTATGATTTTTTCATAATTTTTAATACGGAATTTCATATTTTTACTTCCATAATCTCATAAAACTTTCAATTACTTGTGGTTTATAATTTTATTAAATTTAAATCTTTGGTCTTCCGCCAGCAAAAGCGATGACGATGAGAGCGAAGAAAAAAGAAAATAATCAGGAGGAAATGTAATGAAGCATTTCAAAGGGGTATTATCAATCTTATTATTGATAACAATATTTAGTTTTATTGCTTGTTCAGACAGTCCAGGATCTGATTTAGATAACAGTAGCAATTCAGACAACTCCAGTGAAGCTGGTAACAACGATGGAAACAACACCACTTCAGCTTACATCGGAACAAAAGCTCCAACTGAAGCAAAAGCTGTTGGAGATATTGTTTTTAAAGACGGTTCTGCAATGCCTTATACAGATTTTATAGCTCTTGACGAAACTGCGAAAAATCCAAAGAGGTTTTCTGCAATTGCATTGATTTTCTACAAGGGAGCAGGATTAAATAGTGGTAATGACGTTACTACAAGCCGAACTTTGGGCGTAGGCATAAAGCACAACAAAAATGGTCTTGCATGGTGCACAGAATCTGCAGATGCATATAACATAAACATAACTTCAATTCAATGCCCTGAAAGTACTAAATTGGACTTTACAGGAGATAAGAACGGAAGTAACAACCTTGCGCAGATAGAAGAATTTGAAGGTGTTGATGACACTGATAGCACTAACGCAGCAACAAATTATCCAGCTTTCTATTTTGGAAAGAATTACAAGGACGTTTATGGTAGCAACGTAAAAGGTACAGATTTTGAAACAGGCTGGTATCTTCCAAGTATTGCTGAATTAGCTCAGATTTTTGCATGCCGTACAGATTCAGTAAATGGCTTTGATATAGATGCAGTTAGCCTGGCTCTGGGCAGTGATAGGTTTGGTACTTCTAAATACTGGTCATCGACTCAGGATAACTCCGGAAAAAAATGGGCCTGTATATTCAATTTCAACTATTCAGATGTCGAAGTTGCTGGCAAGGCTAGCACAACGAATCTATACGCTTGTTGTATCCGGGATTTCAATTAGTAGAAACGTATTTAATCGACCGCAAGAATTTCTTGCGGTCTTTTTTTTTGGAAGGGCATATTTACAATATCTTATAAAAGTGTCATGTGTTGGCTAACTTTTATTTTGTTGACTAGCATATTTTCTCATGTTATAATTCTTATAAAGATTGAGGCTGCTCTAACCGGTAGCCTTACACAAGGAGGTTGCTATGTGCAGAACTTCTATTTATGAGGCGCGTAATAATTTTTCGGCGCTGGTAAAATGTGCGGAAGAAGGCGAAGTTGTTGAGCTTACC
>JAILBH010000058.1 GCA_024681195.1 Treponema sp. | reverse complement strand
TACTCACCAGTCCGCCGCTCTAGGTTATAGCAAGCTATAACTTACCGCTCGACTTGCATGCTTAAGACGCGCCGCCAGCGTTCGTTCTGAGCCAGGATCAAACTCTCCATGATTATTTCAATACCCCGAAGGGTAATGATTTCATAAACAGTTCAATTCCCAACTTTATATTTAGTTGAAATTGATTAATAGGTTCAGTTTTATAAAAACTGATAAAATGTAGTCAATTAAACAGAACAAAAACCAGCGATTTCTCGCTTTATTTGTTTAGAACCTTACTTGTTCTTTTCTTTCCTTCCCTGTTTTGTCAAAAAACTTTTAACCTCTCGCAATCGTGTGTTGCGACGGTGAGAACTAATATATTCTTAAATAAAAAAAATGTCAACAGAAATTTTGTTAATTTTAAAGATTTTTTTAACTTTTTTTTATGAATTTTTGATGATTTTTTGCAAATCTTTGAGATTTTGAGCTATAAAATTCGCTCCTGCATCTTCAAGTTCACGGCATGTACCATAACCAAAAAGAACTCCGCAGGATTTAATATTATTCTTTCTGGCGCCTTCAATATCATGGAACCGGTCTCCAACCATGAGCACCCCTTCCCTACCGCTTTTAGCAAGGCCGGCACATTCCAGAGCATAGGCAATAACTTCTTCTTTTTTACTGCGGGTTTCGTCCATCCTGCTGCCACAGATAAAATCAAAGTATTTTGCAAATCCAAAATGCTCTGCAATTCTAACAGAATATTCTTCGGGTTTTGAAGTCGCTATCAAAAGCTTCTTGCCATCAGCTTTTAAGGATTCTAAAAGTTCCGGAATACCATCATAGACTTTATTTTCAAAAAGCCCTTTTGTAGAAAAGTATTCACGATATTTAGCCACCCCTTCCATTGCCTTGTCGTGTGTAAAACCAAAGGTAGTTTCAAAGCTGTATGGAAGAGGTGGACCTATGAGCTTGCACAATTCTTCGTAAGACGGAATTGGCAGACCAAAATATTTGAGCGCATGAATAAACGAATTTGTTATGCCGGGCGCAGGGTCTGTAAGCGTTCCGTCTAAATCAAAGAATATGTGGGTAAACATTAGAATTTTCCGCCACCGAGGGAGAAATCCAGTTTAACCGCCACAACCGGAGGTTTGTCCCATTTTGTAAGTGTTACATAAGGACCAAATCCCATTGAGGCATTGTCATTAAATCTGTAATTCATGCTTGCCGAAATAATGGTTCTAGGAGAATTCTTAATGGCACCAACTGCTTCATTAAGTCCTTTTGCAAATTGCTCACCAGATCCTTCTTCCTTCATTTCCAAGGCTGATGCAGTCATACCTATGAGCATTTTGTTCTTAGGAGTTTCCGGATCCATAAGTTCAGGCTTTGTAAAGTTAGTCATACCAAACAAAGACAAAGACAAATCTTTACAGCCAAAAAGCTTTGCAAAGCTTACAGACAAAGCAAGGTTATGCCCCTTTGTTCCATACTCAGAAAGAAGCTTCTGGTTCTGAAGATAAAAAAGTGCGTCTTCAAATTCTCCCGCATCAAAATCATTACCATCATAATAATACTGTGCAAGCAGAGAGATTGAAGGATCGTCCCAGCTTCTCATAAAGCCTGCTGTTCCCTTAAACACACTGCTCTTATCTTTAAAGCTCTGTTTTTCTAACCATTCACGGTCGCTTCCATATTGATAAACGGCTTCTCCAAAGAGTGACCATTTTTTAATACTGCCGGATGCTGTAAGCATTGCTCTTGGAGCAGTATTATATTTATAGAAAGCACCGGCTCCAAGCTCCCAGCCACCCAATACAAATTCAAATTTTGTGGCAAGAGCTGTATCACGAGCCTTTAAAGTTCCCTTATCAGGAATAACATAGAACCACAGATTATTCATTGTATCTGGAATATTAATAAGGGTTCGCAAATTCAAGCTGCCATCAACCTGTTCATCTCGATGTTCCGGATCAATAGATGATGTGTTTATCATATCACTTACAGGGCTGTAGAAAAGTCCTGTACCCCAGGTAACGGTGTGAAGTCCAAAGCGGAAAGAAACATAGTCGCCGGCATTAAAGTCGGTGAACATTTCTTTTACAGATAAAACACTGCCTGTAAAAGGATAATTAATATTGAATCTGGAAAAGAGCCTTAAATCCTGAGTTGGACGAGCATCAATAGTAATGCTTGAACCAAGAGAAGGAGAAAGAATTGATTTCTCAAGATTTTTTGCAAAATCGGTATTATCCTTCTCATAAACAGTTGTTGTTAAGGAAGCAGAAGCAGAAAGACTTCCGCCGATTTTTACACTTCCGTTATCAAAAACTACACCTTTACTTAAGTCGCTTTTGGCAGAAACATCCTCTAATTCTTCAATGCCATCGTCACCAAAGAAAAAGTCGTCATCACCGCCAAAAAG
>JAILBH010000052.1 GCA_024681195.1 Treponema sp. | reverse complement strand
CCATAGGCATATAAGAATAAAGTCCGTTTCCAAGCTTACGGATAAGTCCTGCGCGCATCATCAGCTGATGACTAGAAATAACAGCGTCATTCGGCGCCTCGCGCAGCGTCCAGTTAATAAATTTTGATGCTTTCATAATGCAAATATTATAGTAAAAAGTTGTTCTATTGAAAAGTATTGTGTTAAAATAGATAATATTCGTGAGTGGTGTGTGGGGGCTCCAATATAATGAATAGAACAATCAAAATAATAATATTTGTTCTCTTTTTAGTAACCGCAGGCTCTCTTTTTTCTCAACCTGTTCCAGGATCTTACTACGAGTTTATGGATGCAGTAAAAGACATGCCGGTTCAGCACGACAAAAAATCCCTCATAATTTACAGGCCGGACAATACAGGTAACATGAATTATATCCGCTGTTTTTTACGCCTCGAAGACGAGCAGGGTAATGATGTTACTTATACAGCCTGTACGGCAACTTATGAATGGGTGAGTATCCCAGATGTAATAAATCAATATAAAAAGACTTATTACCTTAGCGGTGGAATGGCAATGCATCTAAAGCTCAAAGGCGGGCGCTACAAAATTACGCTTTATACCCCTGTAGATCAACAGGCAAATTTTAACTATGCCAAGGCAGATACAGTTCCATTCCAGTGGGAATCAAATACTTTTGTGTATGACACAGAAAATCCAACCAAGGTAATTTTTGTAAAACCCACTTATGATGAAAATGGATTTTACAATGGTGGCTGGAAAATAGATTATAAGAATTAGTTAATTTTCCACTTGCCGTTTTCGTGAACAAAGCGTTTAGCATTTACTTCGAGCAGACGGCCGTCTTCTCCAGACATTTTAACCATATTAGTAAGAGGATTAACCTCGGTAATTCTAAAGTTTGTTCCATCATAAAAAAGATGAACACCTTCATTTGGAAGATTGCGACGAGCTTCGTTATACCAGTCAAATTCATAAGAAAGACAGCACAAAAGTCTACCACACTGTCCCGAAATCTTCATAGAATTTAAAGAAAGGTTCTGGTCCTTTGCCATTCGGATAGAAACCGGACGCAATTTATCAGAAACGGCATGACAGCAGAACGGACGACCGCAAATTCCAAGTCCTCCGGTAATGCGGCTTTCATCACGAACACCAATCTGGCGCAGTTCAATTCGCATTTTAAAAACACTAACCAGATCTTTTACAAGCTCGCGGAAATCTACACGGTTATCTGAGCTAAAGAAGAACAAAGCCTTAGATTCATCAAACAAAAAGTGAGTATCTACAAGCTTCATGTCCAGATTGTGATTTGCAACCTTTTCTTTAAAAATAGGAAAGGCCTTTTTTTCCCGTTCAATCAGCTGACGGCGCTTCTCCATGTCATCGGCATTAGCCTTGCGTTCAATTGTAACAATATCTGCCTGCTTAATGCCAATTGGTTTTTTAGATTCACCCAGAACAATAGCCATGTCTTTTCCATAGCGTGTAGGTGTAATTACATATTCACCACTTTTGAGAGCATAGTTCCCCGGAGTTTTTGCATAAAGAGTTTCGTTAGAATATTCAAGCTTAATATGATAAAGAGGGTAGTCAACAACAAGGTTTTCGCTTTCGACAATTTCACCTTCATTATCTTCCAGGCTGGAAAGGTTCTCGTTTTCGTCGTCTATATCTGTTTCAAAAATATCACTCATTTTTAGTACCTCAAATGGGGTCTTATATATTATATCGCTTACGCTTGCATTAAGTCTACAATCAGGCCTTTTATTTCACCAACGCGTGCCAGAATCTTAATATTATCAAGCTGCATGTTCATAGTATCTCTTACCATTCCATCCAGCTTTTGATTAAGAGTTTCTATGATAAGGCGTGGATCCTTAGGTCTAAGCTTTGTATTAAATTTAGAAAAAATCTGCTGTGGTTGCGAAAACCCGCGTCTGTTTTTTTTATATTCAACATAATTATTATCAACTACATATTTTATAAACTGACGTACAGCATTACGAAATTCCATAATATTTTCGGACGAAACCGATTCCGAAAGCTTGTTGCCCGCAGTATCCACAGCATCTTTAAGAAAAACAGCCGCATCTTCAATAGACATGCCGGCAATTTGAGGAGGAAGACCCTGCGATTCAAGGATAGACTCTTCCTTTGCTTTTGCACCTGCCTCAACAAGTTTAGAAAAACTGATTTTTTTTGAAGAAGAAGTTTTTTCTTTTCTAGCTTCTGCTGCAGCCTGGCTTGTGGCGTTCTGTAATCCAGAGTAATAAGAAGATGCTCCCAAAGGATTTATATCACTCATGAAAGAACAACCTTCTCCTTAATAGCCTTTGACTGAAGATAATGTGCAGATTCCTTCTGGAACTGATCATCATCCTTGATAGAAATGAGCTTTCCGTTAAAGGTTGCCTTATCATCAATCTGAACCTTTTTAGAAATTACATCTCCAAGAACAGCTGCATCTGATAGAATTTTTATAGTGTCCTGCGCAATTATGTTCCCAACAACAATTCCGCTTATGATAACCGACTTAGCTTTTACATCGCCCTTAATTCTGGCATTGTCGCCAATAATAACATTTCCATCGGTTTCAAGATTTCCATCAATATCGCCGTCAAGACGGACAAATCCGTTAATATGCAGATTTCCCGTAATAGAAGAGCCTTTCCCGATTATTGTGTTAATAGAAATGTCATCTACTCTAAGAGCCATAAGAACCTATTTTGTTAATTTGATGTTTACGTATTTTGCCGGGTCAACAACGTCCGAACCAATGTGAACCTCGTAATGAAGGTGTGGACCAGTAGAAATACCGGTGTTTCCAACATATCCGATTACGTAGCCCTGTTCTACAAGCTGACCTTTTTTAACCCTATATGTACTCAAGTGAGCATAGCGGGTATAAATACCATGATTATGTTTAATGATTACAAAGTTACCAAAGTTAGAATCATAACCTACGTTTACAATCTGACCCGAAGCAGTAGCCATTACAGGATCACCGGAACGGTAGGTAGAAAAGTCAATTCCCTTATGAATGTACCACTGATTATTAAGAGGGTGCATGTTTGGACCAAAAGCCATAGAAATGTGAAGGTTAGGGCTTCTGATAGGACAGATACTTGGAATCTCGGTAAAGAGTGACTGCTGAGTTTTAATCATTTTTCCAATCTGTTCAATTGGATCTACAGCACTTTCAAGATAAGAAGTAAGTTCCTTTATATCTGCAAGCTCACGGGCAGAGCCTGTTGTAATTTCTTTTGTACTAAAGAGAGAAGAAAGATCGCTGTTGCTCAAAGAAGTATCAGATTTTGAATCAACCTGCTGAATACCAAGAAGCGAAAGACTCTGAGAAAGAGAAGTCTGGAAACGTTTTGCTGCCTTAAAGAGGTTTGCGTTTTCATCGCGCAGCTGATCAAGACTAGCCAGGGTTTCGCGATTTTGATTCATAAGGTTAGAGATTTCTATTTTAGAAGAAACAGAGCTTCGGTTAAAGTAGAAGAAGGAAGAAATAACTCCAATAGAAAGGAGTAGTCCAAGCAAAAGAGCAAAAACATTTGTCTGGAAATTGATTACTTTACCGTGTGAATGGGGAACAACCATGATGGTAAGCTTGCTGTCGAACACTTTAAATACCTTAACAAAAAAGCCACCAATAGACCTGAAAAAGTTTCCGGTTTTGTGTGTTACATTGTTAGCGAGTCTTTTTTCAAACTTTTTTACTCTTTTTTGTGTTCTAGGCAAATTCTTACCCCATTTTCTTTATGGTTATACCATTAAATCAGTATATCACACTATATAAAGACGTGTCAAACAAAGATTTTGTTGTAACGCGTTTTATTTCTTCTATTATCGGAATTTTTGCGTGGAAATATTACAGGGGCAAAAAAAAGCCGCTCCCTCGCTGGAAGGAACGGCTTTGTAATTTTTTAAGCTATCAGCTTAGCAGCTTAGCGCCAAGGGTTTTCAGTTGGATAACGTACGCCGGCCGGCTGGTTGTAGCCAATCTCGTCTACCGGTACACCAATGTACTTGAATACTTCGTAGAGTTCCTTTCCAAAGTGACCGAATGCAACGGCACCGTGATGTGGGAAGTTCTTTTCGATGAGTACGTGGCGGTAGAAGCGGCCCATTTCTGGAATAGCGAAAATACCGATACCACCGAATGAGCGGGTAGCAACTGGGAGAACTTCACCCTGTGCAATGTATGCGCGGAGCTGAGCATCAGCTGTAGACTGCAAGCGGAAGAATGTAATATCACCCGGTACGATGTCTCCTTCCAAAGTTCCGTTTGTAACTTCGATTGGAAGAGCACGTGCCATGATGAGCTGGTACTTCATCTCGCAGAATGAAAGCTTTGAAGAAGCTGTGTTTCCGCAGTGGAAGCCCATGAATGTATCCTGAATTGTATACTTTCCGTGCTTACCCTTGATGTCTTCATCATAGATATCCTGTGGAACTGTGTTGTTGATGTCGAGGAGTGTAACTGTATCATCAGAAACAACTGTACCAATGAATTCAGAAAGACATCCGTAAATATCAACTTCACAAGATACTGGAATACCCATATTTGTAAGGCGGCTGTTTACATAGCAAGGAACGAATCCAAACTGTGTCTGGAATGCTGGCCAACATTTTCCTGCAATTGCAACAAACTCACGGTATCCGCGATGTGCTTCAACCCAGTCGAGCAATGTAAGTTCATACTGTGCAAGCTTTTCAAGAACTTCTGGCTTTTTGTTTCCTGCACCAAGTTCTTTAGCCATGTCAGCAGCAACGTCCTTAATACGAGCGTCGCCGGCGTGCTTGTTGAATGATTCGAACAAGTCAAGCTCTGAGTTTTCTTCGATTTCTACTCCGAGGTTGTAAAGCTGTTTGATTGGTGCGTTACAAGCAAGGAAGTTGAGTGGACGTGGTCCAAAAGAAATAATCTTAAGGTGATTCAAAGCATAAACAGCCTTGGCAATTGGTGCAAATTCCTTAATCATGTCTGCACACTGTTCAGCTGTTCCTACAGGATATTCAGGGATATAAGCCTTGATATTGCGGAGCTTGAGGTTGTAAGAAGCGTTGAGCATACCACAGTAAGCATCGCCACGACCCTGAATAAGTCCGCCGTTCTTAGATGTTTCTTCTGCAGCAGCACAGAACATCTTAGGACCTTCAAAGTGTTTTGCAAGCAAAGTTTCGGCAATTTCTGGACCAAAGTTTCCAAGATATACACAAAGTGCGTTACATCCGTTCTTCTTGATGTCTTCCAAAGCCTGAACCATGTGAATTTCGCTTTCTACAATACAGATTGGGCATTCGTAAATATCGTCTGCGCCATACTTCTTTGTGTAAGCAGCAACCAAAGCCTTTCTGCGGTTTACAGCAAGAGACTCTGGGAAACAGTCGCGGCTAACAGCCACAATACCGATTTTGATTTTTGGTTTGTTGTTAATCATTTTTTTATACTCCTATATTTTATTTTGCCTTTGCAATATCAATATTCACTCCAGAAAGTCCAACAAAAGCCCCAGCCTTTGCTTCGCTTGAATCCGGATGAGCAATGAGCCACTTGTTGCGTGCCCAAAGCAGCTTGTCGTTAAGATTCTTTTCGTCAATCTTTGGTTTTTCTGTGTTTGTGTCCTTTGGAAGAACAATAATTACACGGAAGCCTTCTTTAGAAACTTCACCGTTCTTTACAGCATTACATGGTGCATAGTGAAGAGTTGTTTCATATACCTGAACGATTGTTCCTTTTGGTACATAGAAAGCTTCTACAGAATTAGTGTTAAGTTTACCGTTCTTTACGTTCTGAAGAGAAGCAAGCAGAAGAACAATGTCGTTAGAAGGAATGTTAAGCTCAGAACCAATGTGCCATTCAAGACAGTTGAGCTTTGTGTTGTTACCGTTGCAGTATCCAACCTGAATTGGCATTCCACCATAAGCATTGTCACTAAATTCCTTGGCAACAGGCAGGCTTTCAAGACCAGCGTCACCAGGCTCATAAATTACAGCTCCCTCTGGTTTTTTAGTTGTGTCATCCAGTTTTTTAAGAAGGTCAGTTACATCGTAGCCGGTAAGAACCTTTCCATATTTTTCAAAACTGTGACTGAATACAGATTTGATGCGCATTTTTTTTACTCCTAATTTTGTGGGACTTCCAAAATTTCGGACACTTCCCCTTATTTTACTATATTATAAACCCTATCTGTAAAATTTGCATTAGGAAAAATTACCTATTTTGTTTAAATTTTTTACGAATTTTCAGAATACGGGCGGTCCCTGCGTTCACTCGCTTCGCTTGCTCTCGCAGTCGGCTGTTCCGCACTTCGCTAAGCGCTCATCCTCCTCGGTGCCGCCGCTCCCGCGCCGTCCCCTGCGGTGGACTGCTCCGCAGGTGCTCGAAATGGAATCGACAGAACAGCTGTGTGCCGGCAACTATGAACGAAGTTCAGAAAGACAGGACTAAAAATTCCGGGAAAAAGTTTTAAAAAGTTCAAAAATACTTATTCTGTATATTTTTTTACTATTTTTTTTGGGCTTTTAAGATATAATTTAGGTATGAGTAAGAATTTATACGAAAATTTCCAAGATGATTTTAGATTGGGTGCTGCCATAAGCGGCATTATTTTGATGAATGACGCTGAGCGCGAGGCTCTTTTTGAAAACATGAAAAAGCGCATGGAAGAGTTTAAGAAAAACTTTAAGCCACAGCCGGGAATGCCGGAATTTAAGTTTCCGGAGCCCCAGCCTTTTCCAAAAGGTGACATGCCCGACAAAAAACTTGCAGCAACCCAGTTCAATCTTGTTGTAGCAGAAAACGAATGTAAAATGGGCAGCATTTACCACGGACCGGACAATTTTGATTTTTCCGGGGCAGACAGACTCCTTAAGTTTGCCCGCGAAAACAATCAGGCAATGCGCTGGCACACACTTGTTTGGCATAATCAGTCTCCACGCTGGATTTTTGAAGACGGCAACGGTGGCAAGGCAAGCAAAGAGCTGCTCGAAGAACGCCTTAAGAATTACATCATGACTGTGGGCGAGCGCTACAAAGACGACATCTGCTCTGTGGACGTCGTGAACGAATGTATTTCCGACAAAAACTTTATCCTGCGAGACGGAGCCGACCGTTCTCAGTGGTTTGATATTATGGGACCGGACTATGTAGACAAGGCCTTTTTCTGGGCCAAAGAAGCCTTCCCAAATTCCAGCCTGGTAATCAACGACTATAACCTTGAAATGATAGAGGGTAAACGCCAGGGAATGTACAACCTTGTTAAAGGAATGAAAGAACGCGGAGTTCCTGTAGACACCGTGGGCCTTCAGATGCACATAAATATCCAAAACCCTCCGGTAGAAGAAATTGAAAAGACAATTGAACTTTACGGAAGCCTTGGCCTCAATGTAATTGTTACCGAAATGGAAGTTTCTGCTTACCTGGATAAGGATTTTGAACATCCAGACCCACGCCGCGAATACGATCAGGCTTTTTTGGACGAGCAGGCAGAACGCTACTACCAGCTT
>JAILBH010000177.1 GCA_024681195.1 Treponema sp. | reverse complement strand
TTCTAAAACAAAAGCAATCTGTAAGGTTGTTCAGGATATTCAATCTGCACACGACGCACGCATTGATGTAATTGGAATGCAGTCCCATGTTAGCATGACCTACCCTACTCTTGCCGATTACGAAAAAGCTGTTCAAACCTTCCTTGCTCTTGGTGTAGATGTTCAGGTAACCGAAATGGAAATTGCCTTTGGCGGCAAGCTTGCAAACCAGGAAGCTCTTGCAGACTTTTATGCAGACTACTTTAAGCTCTTTTTAAAATACCGTAAGTTCCCGGGCAAAAACGGAATAAGCGGCGTAACCTTGTGGGGCACCCGCGACGAAGCTTCCTGGATCCGCAACAATTCCGACAGCATGAACAAAGTCCAGCGCCCTCTGCTTTTTGAAAAAGAGTATGAGTGCAAGACGGCGTTTTGGAGTGTTTTGGAGACAGCGCAGAATTATAAATAAACTTGTTTAGAACAGGGTCGCAATGACAGGGGTGCGCGCGGTTACAAGGGGCGCTCGCAATGACAAACAACTTTTTATAGAAAAAATCCTTCACATAGTATATACTTTAAAGACTCACAACGAATCTAAACAAAAGGAGTATTTGGATATGAACAACTTTATTTTTTTGGGACCACCGGGAGCTGGAAAGGGCTCGCTTGCTGTAAAGGTTGCAGAAGACTACAAGATCCCGCACATTTCTACCGGCGATATTTTCCGTGCAAATATTAAGGCACAGACTCCGCTTGGTGTAAAGGTTAAGGCTATTATTGATTCCGGTTCGCTTGTAAGCGATGAGCTTACTTTTGAACTTGTAAAGGACCGCCTTGCTCAGGATGACTGCAAGAACGGATACATTCTTGACGGATTCCCACGCACAATTCCTCAGGCAGAAATGCTCGAAGGTCTTGTCAGCGATGTAAAAGTTGTAAACTTTGAAATTGCAGACGAAATTGTAATCCGCCGTCTTTCTACACGCCGTGTTTGTAAGGCTTGTGGTGCTAACTTTAACGTGCTTACTCTTCCACCAAAGGTAGAAGGTGTTTGCGATAAGTGTGGTGGCGAGCTTTATCAGCGTGATGATGACAAGCAGGAATCTATCATGCACCGTATGGACGTTTACCGCGAGCAGACAGAACCGCTCATCAACTTTTACAAGAACAAGGGCAAGATTACTGACCTGGATGCATCTATTGAAACTGATGTACTCTTGGGTAAGTTCAAAGAGATTTTCCCTCTTTAATCTCCACTTATCTGTATATCAAACTTGAGTTTGAACTCTTTGGAACGGAGATATTTTTCGAACCTGAGCGAAGACTCAAGTTTGTATTTTGAAAACTTTCCTATAACCGGCGTTAGGCCAAAATCCAAAATACAATAAAAACTATCATTTAATGAACAGTGACCAAAGACTTCGTAAAATCGTTCCGGATGACGAAGGTCAGGGAGCTTAACTTTTACTGTGTCATATTCAAGGGCAATATCATAACCGGCATAAAGGCCGAATCTTGGAAAATAAAGTCTCCAGAATCCGTTCTGGATTTCCATTCCTGTTAAAAGCACCTGCGCATAGGCGTCTACGGCTTTTCCGTTTGTATAAAAAAGTTCTGCATGGACTGTTGTTGGCAGACACAAGATAAGGTTTTTATAATTCTGCACCGGCATTAAGAACGGAATTTCTCCTGTTGCAAAAAAACCCGTTGTAATCTGGAACGGATTAATTTTTCCCCAGTTCCAGGACGCAGTTGCCTTTAGCCCGGTTGCAATTCCAAGCTTTTTTAATGGCGAAATGCCGTACTTATGAATATTTGAATACTGGATTCCGGAAGAAGACTGGAACATTCTGTAAGATTTATTAAAGGCAGGCCAGTTTGTAAGATTTGGAAAAAGCTCTGTCTGAGTTACATCCCAATAGGTGGTTGAGCTTACAAAGGAGCCAGAAACCTCAAAATAAAGACGGCGGAAGGTCATTGCAAGCGGAAGGCTGAACATGATATCCGAAAGAGCTTTAAAAGTGTATTCTCCTTCTTCATTACAATTAAAGATTGAAGCAAGTGTGATGTCTGCCGGCGTAGAAGTATTTTTAAAATATACTCCGAATACTATGTCTTTGCTTAATTCTATTTTTTCGGCCTTCTGTTCGTTTTTGGTTTTACTGGTTGCATTAAAGTTTTTTGTAAAATCAAGAGGAACAAAGCCCTTGGCAGCAGAAAACAAAAGCTCATTGTTCGAAAAAGGATCTGACTGGGTTTCGAAAGTAATTCCAAGACCAGGAGCTTTTTTTACACCCTCTTCCAGTGTTATATCGCGTACAGGCATAAGAACCTTCCATGAGCCTTTGCGCATATATTTCCATGGAGAATATTTTGTAAACTCTACAGGAGATTCGCTTTGCTGCTGCTCAAAATCCGGCTGAACATAATACTTGGGAATATTATCTGAATAAGAAATTTTTGCTTCTTCGAGCGCAATATCATTCAGGTTTACATAGTTGATTTGTGAATAATTATATCTTTGTGAAGAATAATAAAGATTACAATTGAACATTGCACCGCTGCTCATTCCACCGTAGTAATCGGTAGACGTAATTAAAGCTCTAACGGGAATTGAGTTTGTATCAAAAAAGAGCCACCCGGTTCTTACAAGCGACGTTGTATTTTGGAGCACAAAATCAAACAAAAGGCAGTAGTTTTTTCCGCGGTCACTTCTTCTGCCCGAAACTTCTTCATAGTCTGCATAGCGCAGATTCCGGATTTTTAAATCTTCCGGAAACAAGAACTGTGAATTACTGGAAATTATATAAACATCTTCATCGTTATTTTTGTCGGTAAAAAGGCCGCCGTAAGATTCTCCCGGAGGAATTATATCAGAAATAAAAATTGACCATTCATTATTGCGGCAGATAAGACAGGCATAATAATTTGGGCCAAGGGCAACAGGACTGTACGGAGTTACATCGCTTTGAAAGGTTCTGGAATATACAACCTGCGAGTGCGAATTTTTAAAACCAATCAGACTGTTTAATTCTTGTGATTCATAAACTACAAGACATGAGTAGCCGTCGTCTACAAAATTTCCCATAATTCCATAATGTCCGTCCGCAAGGGTTACAATGGCTCCGTCACGCATATCGAATTTTTCTGTAAGGAATTTGCGCTGTTTGAGGTCGTAAATGCGCACTACATCATGCTCAAACTTTTGACGGATTCCGCCCTGAACATGCGAAACTGCAAGAAAGCGGCCGCAGGGAGAAACTGTAAGGCTTGAGATTCCGTTTGCAAGAAAAAGCAGCTGCTTGCGGTTTTCGTAATCATAAAGTCCGCCTATATCTACTTCTTCTTTGAGCTCGTCGTACCAGACAAGTCCGTAATTTGTACTTACAATATATTTGTAATTTGAATCGTAATCGGTTGCCAAAAAGCTGTGTACATTCTGTTCGTCTTCTACCAGCTCCTGAGGAAGAGGGATTGCATCTATAAATTCCGCCCAGGCATCGCTAAGAGTCATTCCATAAACTTTCTGAAAAATTCCCTTATCCAGCCGGAATAAATTTATTTTACCGCACTCCTGCCAGTATTCACCAAATTTTTCGATGCCCCATTTTTGCTGAATGTAAGCATAAAAGGCTGCGGCTGCAATATAGTCCAGCTTGTTTCCGGGGAAAATGTCGTAGGCGCCCGAAACCTGCAGCAGCGACGGAAATTTATTTTCGGTTTTTGCCTGCATCAAAAGCTGGAGATTCCATCTATCGTACAAGAGTCCCGAAAGACTTTTTTCATCTTCGGCATAGACAGCACCTTCCAGAAAAGAGTATGGAACATTTAAAAGTCCCGCAGGCTGGAAGGCGTCTCCAAGAAAATGTTTTGCAATAAAATTTAATGCAGGGGTTCTGACCGACTGGCTTACTGCCCGCCCAACCTCGTGATAAAACAAATCTACAATTCCGTTTGCGTACGAAGTTGTTTCTATGCTGCCGACTGCATCAAAAATTACAATACGGTTATATGGAGAGGCTGTATATTTTACATAAAGCGTATCTGAATCCGGCGAAATTACAACTATTGTCCTAAAGTCTGCAGTACAACCAAAGGTTTCTTTTGCCTTAAGATAAAGCTCGTCTGCCTGATCTGCAAGCAGAAGAGCTGTCTGAGTATTTTCTTTTGGAAATAAAAAATCAAAATACTGTGTAGAAAGAACGTTTACGGTGCGGGGTATGCTCATCTCGCCGCCAGAAACCGGGGCAAGAAAAATGAGCATGAGATTAAAAATTATGAATAATTTTTTTAAGCCTTTGTCCCGCATTTTCCGTCAGAAAATTCCTGAAGCACAGATTTAAAGATTGCAAGTCCTTCTGCAATTTCTTTGTCGGAAATATTTAACGGCGGCAGGAATCTTACAACATCTGAACCGGCAGTTGTTACGCACAAACCTTTTTCAAGACAGCGCAACTTTATATCTGCCGGATTGATTGAAGGATCAATCTGTATTCCTATCATAAGTCCGCGACCTCTTACTTCTTTTACAAACGGGAAGTTCCAGCCAGAAACTGTTCCACGGATATAATCGCCTGCATGGGAAACTCTGTCCAAAAAGTTTAAGTCACTTACTGTTTCTACAACTACGCAGCCTGCAGCACAGGCAAGAGGGTTTCCTGCAAAGGTAGACTGATGATCTCCTGCAACAAAAACGTCTGCAGCCTTACCGCGGAAGAGGCAGGCTCCCATTGGAACACCACCGGCAATTCCTTTTGCAAGAGTTACAACTTCGGGCTCAAAACCAAGAGCATCGCTTGCGAGGAAGGTTCCTGTTCTTCCAATTCCGGTCTGAACTTCGTCTGCCATTACAATTGCACCGGCATCGCGGGCAGCTTTGGCAGCAGCCTGAACCCATTCTTTGTCCAGAAGGTTTACACCACCTTCGCCCTGAACACACTCTACAAAAAGTGCTGCGGTTGTATCGTCAAATGCAGTTTTTATATCGTCATAATTATTTGCCCTGATTGTTTTAAAGCCTGCAGGGTACGGAGCAAAGCAGTCCGGATGGAACTTTGACTGTCCTGTTGCTGTAAGAGTTGCAAGAGTTCTTCCGTGGAAGGAATTTTCCAGAGTGATGATTGTCTGTCTTTTTGATCCGCCGTTTAAGTAACCGTATTTGCGTGCAAGCTTGATTGCAGCTTCGTTTGCTTCGGCACCGGAGTTTCCAAAGTAGCCTTTTTCAAAACCGGTTACTGCCAAAAGCTCGTCTGCAAAAACAAGTCCTATGTCACTGAGGTAGTAGTTTGAAATATGGAGTTGACGCTTTGCCTGGTCCGAAATTGCTTTTACAAGCGGCTTGTAGGCATGTCCAAGGCAGTTTACGCCAATACCAGAAAGAAAGTCGATGTACTTTTTTCCGTTTACATCCCAGAGTGTGGAGCCTTTTCCTTTTTCGAACACAACGTCGAATGAACCATAATTGTTGAGAATTTTCTTTTCCATATTTGTTACCTCTGTGGGTGATTATGGCACTTTTTGAAGGGAAATTCAAATAAAATTTATTCTGAAGCAAGCATCCACTGTTCGGTGACTTCTTCTATCTGTGCTGCAAGATCGTTTATTTCGCGCTGAACTGCTTTGGCCTTTTCGCCATTGGAATAAACAGCCGGATCTGCAAGCCGGGCTTCGAGCTCGGACTTTTTTTGCTCCAGCTCTTCAAGCTGCTTTTCAAGATTTGCAAGAGTTTTTTCTTTTTTGCGTTTTTCGGCTTCCAGCTTTTTCTGTTCTTCCCAGGATAAAGTGGTCCCTGCGGTCCCTGAGCTTGTCGAAGGGCCCTGAGACATGCCTTCTTTTTGGGGTCCTTCGACAGGCTCAGGAACCCCAGACTTGCCAAGACCCCCAGAGTTATCAGGTCCTTCATTCTGTTTTTCCAGCTGCTCAAGATAATAGGTGTAGTCGCCGGGGAAGTATTTGTGGGTGCCGGCTTCGAGATGAAGCACCTGTGTTGCAAGCCGTTCAATAAAGCCGCGGTCGTGACTTACAAAAACAACAGTGCCGCCAAAATCGCGCAGGGCATTAAGGAGCACGTCTTTGGAATGGAGATCCAGGTGGTTTGTAGGTTCATCCAAAATGAGCAGGTTTACGGGACGAAGCAGAAGATGCAGCAGGGCTATGCGCGATTTTTCTCCACCCGAAAGAACGTCCAGGCTTTTGTAAACGTCGTCGCCGCGAAAAAGAAAGGCTCCAAGAAGGTCCCGCAGCTTTGGAATGAGCTCGAGCGGGGCGTTTTCTTCCATGTATTCCAAGATGGTCTGGCTGCCTTTTATGGTCTCGGCGTTATCCTGGCTAAAGTATCCGATTTTTACACCGGCCCCTGGTTTTATTTCTCCGGTAAAAGCTGTGTCTTCTCCGGCTATTATTCTTAAAAGTGTAGATTTTCCGGCTCCGTTACGACCTGTTACAACAAGGCGCTGACCGTTTTCTAAAGTAAGATTCAGATTATTAAGGACGTTGGTTTTGCCGTCGTAGGATTTGGTTATGCCGTTAAGACGGAGCACAAGCTGTCCTGCGTGTGGAGCCGGCGGAAACTTAAAATGGATTTTTTTCATGGACTCGGGAATTACTATGAGTTCCATTTTGTCCAGCTTTTTCTGATATTCCTGTGCCTGTGCAGCCTTGGTTGCCTTGTAGCCAAATCTGGTTATAAAATCCTGCAGCTTTTGGATTTCCTGCTGCTGCTGTTCGTAAGCTGCTATTAAAGTTTTGAGCTCAACTTCGCGCACCTTTTCATAATGAGAAAAGTTTCCCTTATAACGTTTGAGGTCTCCGTTAAAAAGCTCGTAAACTTCGTTGATTGTTACATCAAGAAAATAACGGTCGTGACTTACAAGCAAAAAACCGCCTTTAAAGTTTTGAAGAAAATCTTCCAGCCAGGAACGGGCTTCCAGGTCAAGATAGTTGGTAGGCTCGTCTAACAAAAGAATATCCGGATTTTGCATAAGAGCTTTGGCAAGGGCAATACGCATCTGCCAGCCGCCACTGAATTCTTCTGTCTGGCGGTCAAAATCCTGGCGCGAAAAACCAAGACCTTGAAGGACGGATTCTGCAAGAGCCTGCCTTCTGTGCCAGCCGCTTTCTTCCAGTTTTTGTATAAGGTCTGCCTGGGTCTGGGCAATTGATTCCATGTTTGGCGGATTGTTCTGCAGCTGTTCTCCAAGGTCGTCTATTTTTTGCTGCAGCTGGTAGCCGTATTCAAAGGCTTTGTCTGCTTCTTCCAAAAGTGTACAACCCTGGTGAGTAAGACCAGACTGCGGAAGATATGCTATACGGGATTCTTTTTGAACTGCACGGGTTCCGCTATCCGGCTGAATGAACCCCGCAAGAACTTTGATGAGGGTTGATTTTCCTGAGCCGTTGGTTCCTGTTAGTGCTGCCTTTGTACCGGTCTGCAGATTGATTGTTACATCCTTAAGGATTTTTCTGTCTGCAAAAGAAAGGGAGACTTGAGAAAACTGTACAAAAGCCATAAAGCACGCTCCCCTTTTCTAGTTATTCTTAAAGAACAGAATAAGAGGACTTGAACTGCGCTCTGTTACAAGGATTCCGTTGAAGGTTGCTTCAGAAGCATCTTCGAGTCTAAGGCCTCCGTTTTCGAGCTTGTAAAGGAAGTTTACTTCGTCGGATGTACCTTCGAACTTAAAGGTGAGTACACCGTCGTAATTGTCTGCCAGCTGCTTGGAAACTGCATATTTTACAGAACAGGTTCCGGCATTCTTTGCACCGGCGCTGATAACAGAAGGAACTAAAAGCTTAAAGCCTGTCCAGCGGAAGGTTCCATCTGCATTAAACGTAAGTTTTCCGTAGCTTGAGCTGGAAAGCTCGTCTGTTGTATCTGCAACCTTTGCATATTCATCTGCACGGCGCTTCTTTTCGTCTGCAACAATTGAGTTTATATCCTCGCTGATTGTAACAAGGTTAAGCTCCTGAGGCTTACCGCTGTCGTCTGTATATCTTACAACAATGAATGTGCTCTTTTTGTAAACAATTACAATTGGAATATCATTGAGGGTATACTGATACTCGTCTGTTTTGGTGTAGCCGTTGTAATCCCAGCTTTCGTGAATTCCGCTAAGGTTCAAAGAAACCTTATTGTTTACTGTATCGATTGTAAAGTTGTATGAAGGATGCAGCTTTGTAATATCAATATTTCCGGAAGAAATCATTGTGCTAAAGCTGTCCGGATACCAGGCTTTGTCCAGAATGCTGAGATAGTAATTATCTTCTTCTGCTTCTGTTTCGATTTTTTCTCCACCAAGCTGTTCGCCGTTTTTGTCGGTCTGGAAAAGATTGAGGTTATAAGAAAAACACCAGCCCTGTGTTCCGTCTTTTGTAAGGATTCTGTACCATTCACCTTCGAGTGGAACTCCACCAGTCATTGGAGCCTGACCGTTTCCCTGGTAAAGAATTTTTATGACTTCGCCTTTTCTAAGACGATAAACCTGCTTTGAAGTATTAACCGGTTCTGCACGGCATGGAAGTCCGTCCAGTTTTACAGATGCATAAGTGTTTGCGCAGTCGGCATATTTTTTTGAAACTGCTCCAACTTTGCCTTTTTTTACAGGATCGGTAAGCTGCCACAAAGGAATCTCAATCTTCATAAGTGATTTAGCCATTGGATCTGGATCAGTAACACCGGCTACATAAACATGAGAGATATTTGAACGAATATAAACAGGCAGCACGGTTCCACTTTGAATCTGATACTCTGGTAAATCCCACAGAAGCACACTGTAACCCATTACCTTGTCTTCACAAGAGGTAAATACAAACGGGAATAAAACAAATATAAAAAGTGCTGCAATTTTAGGCAATAATTTTCTCATAATCATACACTATATCAAAATATTCACAAAATGTCATTGTTGAAAACATAACAACTATATAGTAAAATATTGCAGATAATAATTAATCTAGGAGAAAAAGATGAAAAAATCTACAGCTTTAAGCCTGATTGCAGCCTTATCATTAATTCTTGTTACTGGCTGTTCAGGAAACACAACAAAAAATTATATTCTGGCTACTGGAGGAACCAGCGGTACTTACTATCCTTTTGGTGGTGCAATCGCTAATGTTTGGAATTCCAAAATTGAAAACATGAACGTTACAGCACAGGCTACTGGTGCTTCTGCAGAAAACCTCCGCCTTATCAATAAGGGTGAAGCAGAATTTGCTATCGTTCAGAACGACGTTATGGACTATGCTTATAACGGAACTGACCTTTTTGCCGGTGAAAAGCTTTCTAACATCATGACAATCGGAACTATGTATCCTGAAGTTGTTCAGATTGCTGTTTCTAAAGCAAGTGGAATTACTTCTGTTGCTGACTTTAAAGGAAAGCGCATTTCTGTTGGTGCTGCCGGTTCTGGCGTAGAATTCAACGCTAAGCAGATTATGGAAGGCTACGGTCTTACATTTGATGATATTAAAAAGAGCAACCTTTCTTTTAAGGAAAGCGCTGATGGTATTCAGAACGGAACTTTGGACGGATGCTTCATCACAGCAGGTGTTCCAAATGCTGCTTTGCAGGAGCTTGCATTTACTGCAGGACTTATTCTTATTCCTGTAGACGGACAGGCTGCAGACAGAATCTGTGCTAAGTATGGCTATTATACAAAGACTGTAATTCCTGGCGGAACTTACAAGGGAACCGACGAAGATGTTGGCGCTCTGGCAATCATGGCTACTCTTGCAGTAAGCTCTAAGCTTGATGAAAATACTGTTTACGAAATGACAAAAACATTGTTTGACAACCTTACAGACCTTGGAAACGGTCACGCAAAGGGAAAAGAAGTTTCGGCTAAAACAGCTGTAACTGGTGTTTCTGTTCCTTTCCATCCAGGTGCAATCAAATACTACAAAGAAATTGGCTTGATGAAATAAGGATTGTCACACTAGTGAAAAAAAAATATGTTGTACTCCTAATATTAGTTTTACTTCTTATTGCAGGAATAAGTTTTTTTATTCCTGCAAAAACTGTTCTTTCTGTAAGCAGCAGAAAAAATCCCGGACAAAGGTTTTATTCTTCTGCCGCTTACAAAGACGGTTTTATAATTTCTTATACACATTCCGTAAACAAAGGTCGTATTCACGATTTTTACAGCTGCGACAAAAATGAGAACCTTATTGTTTTGCAGAGCATGCACTTTGTTTCTTATGGAGCCGGTATTCCGGAGCCGGAAGAAGTTCCGGGCGCAAATTTTATTGCAATGGATGATTACTACATCATCGCTAATATAAACAGGGCACTCCCACGCCTTATTATGGCTGTTGGCCTTATTGCTGACCATTCTTTTACACCAATTGCCCTTGATCATAACTACGAAAACAACTTTGAAAATATTGAAGGCGAAATTTTCCTTACGGATTACTTTGAACCTCAGACAAGTTTGATTTTAGAAATTAAAAAGGTCAGTCTTGCTGATTATGTCCTTCATAAAATAGATAAATAACGGAGACCTTTATGGACCAAATCGAACAGAACAATGAAAAACTTCACGAAGAGGAGATCCAGCCTTCGAGCGGACGCATAGAAGAAATTCTTCCTACAACCAACGAAGACGAAATGAAAAAGCTCATGCAGGAGCTGGACCGAGAGCAGTCATACCGTGAACATAAATGCTGGCGTCAATATATTACTGTAATCGTTTCTTTTGTATTTGTCTTTTTCCAGCTGTATGCAACAATTTCGGGCCTGGTTACTGCACAGGTTCTGCGTGCTACTCATCTTGCCTTTGTTCAGCTTCTGGCCTTTTTGCTTTTTCCTCCTACAAAGAAGAGTCCAAAAAATACGCTGCCATGGTACGACGTTGTGCTGGGTCTTGTCGGTGCCGCCTGCTGGATGTACATTGTCGGTGGATATTCAGAAAAGTTCCTGATTTTTATAAACGACATTTTTAAGTCTAATTTGCAGCCTCTTTATACAAGAGCCGGTGCCTATACCGTTTTTGATATTGTTGTGGGCATTGTAGCTATTGTAATTCTGTTTGAAAGCTGCCGACGAATTGTTGGACTTCCAATAATGATTATTGCAGGCGTTTTCATTCTGTATGGATTTGTTGGTAAGTACCTGCCGGGCTTTTTGAACCACCGCGGATACTCACTTACACGTGTTGTTTCTCATTTGTTCTATACAACAGAAGGAATTATTGGAACACCAATTGGTGCTTGTTCTACGTTTATTTTCCTTTTTATCATGTTTGGTGCATTGCTCGAAAAAACTGGAATCGGACAGTTCTTTATTGATGTTTGTAATGCAATTGCCGGAGGGGCCAGTGGTGGTCCTGCAAAAGTTGCCGTTCTTTCTTCTGCGCTGCTTGGAACTGTTTCGGGTTCGTCGGTGTCAAACACAGTTGGTTCAGGCTCGTTCACAATTCCAATGATGAAAAAGCTTGGCTACAAAGGCGAGTTTGCCGGTGCCGTAGAAGCAGCAGCCTCTACCGGTGGACAGCTCATGCCTCCTATTATGGGTGCCGCTGCCTTCCTCATGGCAGAAAGTCTTGGTATGCCTTACATCACAATTGTTAAAGCCGCAATCATTCCGGCAATTTTGTACTTTGCAGGAATCTTTATTACAGTTCACCTTGAAGCAAAAAAGCTTGGACTTAAAGGATTGCCAAAGGATCAGCTGCCACGTGCGCTTCCTCTCTTCCTCAAAAAAGGCTACATGATCTTGCCGCTCATCGTAATCATTTACTTTTTGTGCGCAGGGTTCACAGCAGTTTTTGCAGCTTTTATGGGAATTTTTGCCTGTCTCATAATTGGAGTTACAGTTTCTATTGTTGATTTTGCAAAAGGACGCAAGCCTACCTTTGGCGGAAAAGACATAGTAGAAGTTATCTGTGCCGCCGCCCGCAATATAATCAGTGTTGCAATTGCCTGTGGAATGGCAGGAATTATTATTGGTATTGTTACTTTGACAGGTCTTGGCCTTAAGATGGGTGCCGGACTTGTTTCACTCGCCCACGGAAAACTCTTCCTCACTCTTTTCTTTACAATGATTGCTTCAATTATTCTTGGTATGGGTGCGCCTACAACTGCTAACTATTTGATTACATCTACAATCACAGCAGGAGCCATTATCCAGCTTGGAGTTCAGCCGATTGTTGCTCATATGTTTGCCTTCTACTTTGGTATTATTGCGGACGTTACTCCTCCGGTTGCCTTAGCTGCGATTGCCGGTGCCGCCATAGCAAAAGCGCGGCCTATGAAAACCGCCGTCAATGCCACCAAGCTTGCAATCGGTGCCTTTATCATTCCGTACATGTGCGTCTACAACCCTCAGATGCTCATGCTCGATGCAAAACCTCTTGGCGTAATCATGATTATCATCACTGCTCTTATTGGTATGTTTGGAATCAGCGTTGCCCTGGAAGGTTACGGTCTTAAGAACACAGGCCTTTTTGCAGGTACAGGTAAGCCTCGCGTGCTCGTGATTAGTTTTGACGTTATTGAACGCCTTCTTTTTGCAGTTGCAGGTCTCTTCTGCGTTCTGCCGGAAACTAAAACAGACATCATTGGCCTTTCGCTTATGGCAGTGCTGCTTGTTTATCAGGGTGCATCCTCGTCATTACGAGCCCGCAAGGCGAAGTAATCCACAGCACAATAGTCTACGCGTTGGGAGGGGGAAGCGAGTTTTGCAAACTTCGATTCTTATATCGAATGCAAAACTCGTTAGCGAAGCGTATCTCCCCCTCGCTCGCACTTCGTTGCTCACTACCCCCTCTCCTAGGGGGCTCGCCGCCCCCTAAAACCCCTGCGAATAAGTAAACCTAAAAATCCCCGCTATAAATAATTACACGCGGAATGAATACCAACTGTAAGTTCCGCGTGTCTTTTACTTGTATTATTTAAATAACTAAAGATTTTTCTTTGAAAACAATTCACTTTTTTTCGAATTTTCTTCAAATTTTTGTAAGAAGTCCCTTTTTTTCGCTATATATATAGTGTGGGATTTTAAATTTCCCATATATTACAAATTACTAATCTTTGCGTACCCTGGGGTCGGAAAGTGGGAATTAAAATGAACATTTACATAAAACCTCACAATGAAAACTATTTTTCAGTACAGGTTACTAATGGATATAACCAGCAGCTGCTTTATTGCGTAATAGG
>JAILBH010000174.1 GCA_024681195.1 Treponema sp. | reverse complement strand
ATTCCGCGACCAGGGAATCCCGTTTAACCCACTGGACCGCCCCGACCCCGACATTACTTTAAGTGCCGAAGACCGCCGCATTGGTGGCTTAGGCATTTTCCTTACAAAAAAATACATGAACAGCGTAGAATACAAATATGAAAACGGCGAGAATATTTTAACAATGAAAAAGATGATTTTCAGGAATCATTAAAAAAATTGAATTCAACTGTCGACAAATTGTAGACAGTTGAAAATTCAGTTGTCGACAAATTGGTGACAACTGAAAAAACAATGTAGAAAAATTTATAAAAATGCAGTATAATTAGATTGAGATGTTGGCAAAACCGTTTATAAAATGGGTTGGTGGGAAAAGCCAATTACTGGATGAAATCAGAGAAAAATATCCTTCGCATTTAGAAAAATATTGCGAGCCTTTTGTTGGAGGCGGCGCAGTACTTTTTGATATTTTATGTAAATTTCAACCAAAAGAAGTTTTGATCAATGATATCAATAAAGAACTTATTAATACATATTCACAAATAAAAAACAATTGTTCTGAAATGATAGAGCAACTTAAAAAGATTCAGAATATTTACAAAAATCATTCAATTGAAGAAAACAAATCATTTTTTTATAAAAAAAGAAATCGATACAATGAAATAAAAATAAATGAGAAAGCTGAAGAAGACGTTGAAAAAGCCGTCCTTTTCATTTTTCTAAACAAAACATGTTTTAACGGCCTTTACAGAGTAAATTCAAAAGGTCTTTTTAATGTTCCGTTTAATAATGCAAAAAATCCTTTATTATGCGATGAAGATAATTTAAAAGCTTGTTCAGAACTTCTTCAGAATGTAGAAATGAAAGTCGGTGATTATAAGGAATGCAAAAGTTTTATTGATGATAAGACTTTTGTTTACATAGATCCACCCTACCGCCCTCTTTCACAGACAGCCGCATTTACATCATATTCAGAGAATAATTTCACAGATAAAGATCAGATTGAACTAGGAAAGTTCATTACAGAAATTTCAGAGAAAGGCGCGCTTGTTTTAGCAAGTAACTCAGATCCTAAAAATACAAATTCAAACGATAATTTCTTTGATGAACTTTACTCTAATTTTAATATAGAAAGGGTTTCAGCTACTCGTATGATTAATTCAAATGCCAATAAACGCGGCACAATAAATGAATTACTAATTTCAAATATAGCAAGTATATTTTAGAGGTCTTTATGGGAAAACGAGATTTTCAAATATGGCTTTCAAAATTTAGATATAGTATAGCAGACTTTGGTTATTATATTGATTTTAACAAGGTTTATAAAAATACTGATTCTATAAAAGTAGAATTAAACATTTTGAATTCATTAATAGGTTCTAAAAATATCGAAGCTGATTTTGAAAAATTAGTTTCAAAATATCCAGAAATTCTAAAATGTATTCCTATTTTGCTTGCTGTCAGAGAATATGAAATTTATGCAGGTGAGAATGGGAATGTAAAGCTTTTTACTTTTGATAAACAGATAAATACTATTTCAGATTATAAATTATTCATGCAGAAAACAGGTCTTTTTGATCTTCTATCAAATCATATTATTAATAATTTATATGACTACGTTACAGGCATAGAAACAGGTCTTGATTCAAATGGTCGAAAAAATCGTGGTGGTCATCAAATGGAAAACCTTGTAGAAAACTATATCAAAAAAGCAGGTTTCAAACGCAATGTTAACTATTTTAAAGAAATGTATATTTCTGAAGTTTCTAAAAAATGGAATATCGACTTATCAGCAGTTTCAAATCAGGGCAAAATGGAAAAACGGTGGGACTTTGTTGTAAAAACAAATAATTGTATTTATTTAGTTGAAACAAACTTTTATGGTAGCCGTGGTTCAAAATTAAATGAAACTGCTAGAAGCTACAAAACAATTGCAACCGAAATGAAAAATGTAAAAGGTGCAAAGTTTGTTTGGTTTACCGATGGCGCTGGATGGAAATCAGCCGCAAGAAATCTTGAAGAAACATTTGATATATTAGAAGATTTATACAGTATAAATGATATGCAGAATGGAATAATGAAAACTTTATTTAAATAGGAGTTTATTATTTCTATAAAAGCTTGGTATCGTTCAGATAATAAAGATTTTACTCTTGCCAAAGGCGATTGTCTTGAATTACTTCCAAATATAAATTTTCAATTTGATATGATTTTTGCTGATCCACCATATTTTCTTTCTAATGGCGGAATCACAGTACAAAGTGGAAAACAAGTCCTTGTTAATAAAGGTGATTGGGATAAATCTCAAGGTTTTGAAAAAGATAATGAATTCAACCGTCAGTGGCTTAGCCTTTGTCGTGATAGACTAACTGATAATGGAACTATTTGGATTTCAGGAACGTATCATAATATTTTCAGTGTTGCTCAAATGCTTAATGAATTAAACTTTAGAATTTTAAATTGTATCACTTGGGCAAAAACAAATCCTCCACCAAATCTATCCTGTAAGTTTTTTACTCACTCTACAGAGTTTATTTTGTGGGCGAGGAAAAATAAGAAAATTACTCATTATTATAATTATGAGCTTATGAAACAAATTAATGGTGGAACACAAATGCGCGATTTATGGAGTTTACCTGCAATTGCAAAATGGGAAAAATCCTGTGGTAAACATCCGACTCAAAAACCTTTACCCTTACTTGCAAGAATCATTCTAGCTTCAACAAAAGAAAATGATTGGATACTTGATCCTTTTACTGGCTCCAGTTCAACCGGTATAGCCGCAAGTTTATTAAATCGTAGATTCTTGGGAATAGATAAAGAACAAGAATTTTTGGAGTTATCTAAGAAACGCAGAATAGAAATTGATAATTTCAAAACCGCCACAGATTATCGTGATAGAATAATGAAATATTCAAATATTCCTTTGAAAGAAATTTTTGAAATTCACGAATCAACCCCATATTTTGGAAAGGATTTACCTATTTTGGGTTAGCGATGGGAGCCCCTGCGGAGCAGCCGACCGCAACGGAGTGAGGACGGTGAGCGCTTAGCGAAGGGCGGACGTAGCGACAGTTTGCGAAAGCAAACTGGAACCCCCTACTCTACAGTCAGAATACTATCCATGCCTGTTGCAGAAAGCACCTGCTTACAGAATTCTGACGGAGATTTGATTACCATTTTGCCGCCGGATGGGAGCAGGAGCTTGTGTGCAAGAAGGACTACGCGCAAGCCTGCACTGGAAATATAGCTTACATCCTTCATGTTAAGATAGAGAGTCTGTGTATCATGGGGAATTGCCTTGAGCTTTACTTCGAGCTCCGGGGCTGTTCCTGTATCCAGTCTTCCTGCAATAACGAGTTCTATAGAAATCGGTGTTTTGTTTTCTGTAATTGTCATAATAACCTCTTTTACATTTCCTGACCGGCAGAACAGCATACTCTAAAACCAAGGTTGCTACTCTTTCCGTTTGGCGCACTTCCGCTACGGTAAAAAACAGTACACTGCTGTGCATCATCAAGCCAGCTTCCACCGCGTTTTACATGCATTTCGCCGGAGCTTGGTCCATGGGGATTTGTCTGTGCACCGGATGCAAGATTTGGAGCATAATAGTCCCAGCACCATTCTGCTACGTTTCCGCACATATCATATAAATTAAGTCCGTTAGGATCTTTGGTTGCAACATCGTGGGTTGTAATGCCGCTGTTCTCTCCGTACCAGGCAACTGCATTTATATTTGCGCTTCCTGCATAAGGAGTTGGAGAAGAACCGCGTCCGTCTCGGGCAGCAAATTCCCATTCTGCTTCGGTAGGAAGACGATAGCCGTTGGCAAGAAAGTTACATACAACGCGCTTCCATACAGGACTTGTCGCTTCAAAACCACTTAAATCGGTTGTTGTTCCAATACTGTAACACGGAGTAAGTCCATTGAGCTTGCTGAGCATGTTGCAGTAAAGAATTGCTTCGCACCAGTTTACGCATTCAACAGGACGGTTTTCTCCCTGAAGCTTTGAAGGATTTTTTCCCATTACATAAGAATACTGAAGTTGGGTAACAGGAACCTCTGACATATAAAAACCAACCAGAGTTATAAGGCTGTTCATTGTTCCGCCGCCCATTACAAACTGTCCGCCCGGAATAAGAATCATTTTAGGGCTCTTTCCAAGCTGAACACGCGGCTGGGCAGAACCATCTATGGCAGCATCGTCTGCACCTTCTTTGATCACTTTTACAGGTACACCACATTTTGAACAGAATTTATCTATGGCACTAAGTGCATTACCGCATTCTGAACAGGAACGAAAAACCTTTATTTTTCCAACAGGAAAGCCACACTTAAAGCAAAAGTTAGCCTCTTCCGGCAACTCCGTATTACATTTGTCGCATTTCATAGAAAATATTATAACATCCCAATGAGTTTTTTACTACAAAAAACCGCATTTAGTAAAACACAGTTGAAAATTCAACAAATTTGACTTATAGTTATTATATGGACGTAGGAAATATTAAAGCAGAAAAAGAAGCCGAAAAAAAGGCTGCAGAAGGCGAAAAGCAATCGTTTTTTCAGAGCCTTTTTGCAAATTTATTTAAATCCTCAAATCCCGAGGCCGAAAAAAAGCGCAGGCTCAAGGCTATTGCAAAAACTTTCTCTAAAACAAAGTTTCATAGTTTTTACAAGCCTTCGTCTATAGAAGTAATGCCTCCGTTTGCAAAGCTTTTTTATGATATCTACAAGCTTATTTCTCCGGCACAGCTCCAGTTTAAGTCAAATCAAAATCCAAACCTCTACAAGGCACAGGTAATCAACTATTCTCTTTCAGAAAAACAGGTGGAACTGCTTGAACATTTTGACCAGCAGCAGATTATAGAAGCATCAAGACAGATTCCGCTCCAGCAGCTTACTACAAAAATCGAAGAAGAATTTATGGCTTTTTCTTCGGAATTTGATAACGACCGCATGAACAGAACAGAAAATCTGTACAAAGCCTTCAGCACCTTCCAGGATTTCTGCTGTTTTGATTATTATGTGCTCCTTAAAAAATTTACTTCTGCAATTCAGGAATTTAATTTTACCGCCACACCAAATTTTGAAAAAATAAACGGTGAATATATTACAGATGATCTTAAGGATTTTTGTGCAGTAGCCTATTCAATTACAGACGAGACCCTTATCTGGAACGAGCTTTTTGCTTTCTTTAAGGCAACTCAATCCAGCGAAACTGTTTCTCTTGGAAACTGGAAAAAGATTATTGCCAAAATCAAGAGCATTCAGCAGTCAGAAGCCTTTGAGCTTATGATTCGTCATATTTCGGGCAATACAGATTATATTACCCAGCCACAGTCTCATTACACTTCATTAATTGAGCCTTATGTAGACAAAATCAGGGAAGAAGTTTACTCTACCCTTTCAAAAATCGGCAGTCAGCAAAAAGAAAACAAAGCTAATCAGATTTGTACTCAGATATTCGGAAGTGCAGATTTTCAGACCCTGCATTTTTACGTTACAGCTGCAAACGATGCCTTTCTTAAAAAAGAGCTTAGCACCTATATTTATGCAGAACCTTTAAACTATCTTAAAGCTTTTCTGCTTGAATACGTAAAAAAAGATATCCGCGAATTTTATGATGTTGTTGTAGTCCGCGGTCAGTGGGATGCTTCGCTTGCAAATCCTATGTCTAACGCATACCAGGAACTGCTCAAAATTTCTGATGAAATTACAACCTTTGATAACGATCTTTCTGAAGAAGGTGGCTCAGGTCTTAAGATTAAAACCCTGCTTCCAAAGACCGCACACGACCCTGGAGCCGAAAATATTATTAACCGTGTTATTTCGGATGCAAATGATCAGGCCCGTGGCTATCTTATTACTTCTTCTCAAGATCTGGTAACAATTGGAAAAACCCTTAAACTTTTGATAGAAGATCACGGTAAGCAAAAGCCCGAAGTTGTTCAGAACTGGCGCGAGCTTGAACGCTTTCTTGACCACCCGATGAAGGAATTTAGCGTAGGCATTTATAAAAAGATTTATCTGTTTGTACAGCTTATGCAGCAGTATCTGGCTTAGGGAGGTACCCCATGGTCGAAGTCGAAAAAGAAGAAAATGCTGTTCCGCGTGCGCTTTTAGTTGGCGAACCGGGAAACGATTTACGAGAACTCAAAGGCCTTGTTCAAACCCTGGGCATGGATATTGTTCAGCGGCTTACACTCAACCGCATGGAAGTTCATCCTCAATATGGAATTGGAACCGGCAAGGCAAAAGAAATTGCAGACCTTGCAAAGCAGCTTGAAGTTGACTGCATAATTTTTGATTTTAATATTGAACCACGCAAACAGCGCAACTGGGAAGAGCTTACAGGGCTTTCATGCTTTGACCGCCAGGAAGTAATCATAAAAATTTTTGCTCAGCGTGCTACAACAAAAGAAGCAACATTGCAGGTAGAGCTTGCAAGACTCAGTTATATGAAGCCACGACTTGCTCATGCAAAAAATGATTTTTCACGCCAGCGTGGTGGTGCTTTTGGTGCAAAGGGCTCGGGCGAAACACAGCTTGAGCTTGACCAGCGACTTTTAAGCAATAAGATTACACAGATAAAGCACGACCTTGCAGAAATTGAACTGAACCGCAAGACCCAGCGCAAGCAGAGAGAAAAAAATCCTACCTGTGCGCTTGTAGGCTATACCAATGCGGGAAAGTCCAGTCTGCTCAACGCTTTGACCGGAGCCGGTGCCTATGTAAAGGACCAGCTTTTTGCAACGCTGGACCCGCTTACAAAAAAGCTCCCGCTCAACGACAGCGCCGGTGTTATGATTACCGATACAGTTGGTTTTATAAACAACCTGCCGCATCATCTTATAGACGCTTTTAAATCTACGCTCGAAGAAGCTGTTTATGCAGATTTACTGCTTATAGTGCTTGATGCTTCGGACCCTGATGCGGCTAATCACTACGAAACAGTCTGCCACGTTCTGGACGAAATTGGTGCAAATAAAAACCCTCGCCTTGTTCTTTTAAATAAAATTGATAAGGCAGAGGATGAAGAAATTGCTGCAACCTACAGAGCACTGCGCGTAAAGTTTCCTGATGCAATTAGCGTAAGTGCAAAGGAACAGAAGGGCTTTGTAGAGCTCAAAGATAAAATTACCGAACTGCTTTATGGAGAAGTTGGAGACTATGTAATTCCTGCAAGTCAGGTTGTACTGATAAACGAGCTTCGTAAGGCAGGCTGCATAATGAGCGAAGAATGGCTTGATGATGGCGTTCATCTTACAGCTCGAACTGTTGGAAGACTTGCGGTTCTTTCTGCTCCGTTTATGCGCAAAGAAAAATAAAAAGGATTAAAAATTGAAACTCAAACTTTCCACTTTTGAAAAAATTCTTGCCGCTGTAATTGCTTTTCTTATGCTTGCAATTATGTGCGTTACCATTGTTACTCTTGCAACTCAAAAAGGCAAACCCGGAAAAAACCTCCGTGATGCAGACCCCGACCCTACTCCCCGCGAAATTGAAAACTTAAATAAACGCCTTGATGATAAAATTGCAGCCTACACAGGGCTTGAAACTATAAGAGCAGTAACCGCACCAGACGAAAAAAATGGTGATGAAACCGGAACTGTTGTTGTAATAACACCCTGGCTTGCATATCCCGAAGGTGATACAGTTTTTTACGAAGAACTTGCCCGTAAGCGCACGGTCATTTCAAGCATTTTTACAAACTATTTTTCTACAAGCACTAAGGTGCAGCTTTTGAGCACAACAGAAGACAAAATCAAAGCAGATATTCTGGAGCAGATTAACGAGCAGATGTCTCTTGGTAAGATTTCTGCAATTTATTTTACAGATTACATATTTTTAGAATAAACCACAAAATCAAAAGATGCGCCGGGTAAAAAGCGTAGAAAATCCATTTGTGGAAGGGGTGACGGGAACCGGGCTGGCCGTTATATAAAAGAAGCAGCGGGATAAAAAGGAACATACCCAGCTGCCAGAGCTCCCAGTGCCAGTAATAGCCCCTTATGCAAAGGATAACAATATCTGCCAGAACAACAAGAAGACTAAGAATACTGTAAAAAATTATGAGGGCACGGCGTCTGTCTCTTAAAAGATAGAAAATCAAAACCATAAAGGGCATAAAAATGGCCCAGTCTCCAAAAGCAGATAAGGCAAATAAAAGAATTACAAGCAGAATCTTTGGAAAACGGTCCAGTTCAGAATCTATAATGCATAAAATCAAAAAAGAAAGCAAAAGCGTATAAATTACATTAAGCTCACTGCTCCAAAGCTTACCGGAACGCACAAGGGAAAAAGGAATCTGGGAAACAAGAGCAAAAATCAACAGGCGGAGAGCATAGCGTTTTTTAGAAGAAGTATGGATATAACCCTGAACTAAAAACCAGGACATAATTGGAGCGGTAAGACGGCCAATAGTTCTGAATACAAAGGTCAGTGCATGGTTCCAGGGTTGGTCGTAATAGGTTTGAGAAAGAATCCAGGCAATATGATCCAGCAGCATGGCAAAAATTGCAATGTATTTGAGCTGGTTGCGGTTTAGAGAAAAAGAGCTGGAGCTTGTACTGTCCGGGTTATTAGAGCTGAACTCCGGTACGGATTTTTTCGTTGAATCGGTCAAGCTTTTTACCTTCCAGTGGATTTGGTTTTCCGTCCATCACATCACGCAGAGCCTGCATTTCTTCGCCGCTAAAGGTTACTCCGTGATTCATATGGTTGATAAAGCTTTCGGTAGCCATTGGAGCAACCTTTTTACAGATTTCAAGTATTACTTCGGCATAAACGCGGATTTCGTACTGAGCGTGGCTGTCCAAACGCAGCTTAAGGAAGTGGAAAAGATTGTGAAGATCCATTTCCCAGTAGAATTCTGTATACAAAGAAAGCGGAAGATTGATACGTGCAATTTCACGTGCAAGACCTGAATCAATAAGCTCGTTATAGCTTTCGTAGGCAGCCTTCTGTCCTTCTTCGAGCTTTGTGATGATTTTATCTGCAGTTTCTTTATCAAATGCTTCAGTAGCGCGACCCTGCTTGTTGTCTGTGCTCTGTGGAGAAACCTTGTCCTCTGCAGGAACATAGAATTCATCTTTCATAATTGAATAGCGGCCCGAAACTTCGTTCATGCGTCCTGTACGGTGACGAACCCACTGGCGGGCTACAAAAATAGGCATTTTTACGTGGAAGGTCATTACAACCTGTTCAAACGGAGATGTATGCTGGTGGCGGAGCAGGTAGTCAATCAAAGCTCCATCCTGGCTCACGCTCTTTGTTCCTTCGCCATAAGAAACGCGTGCAGACTGAACAATTCTCTGGTCTCCT
>JAILBH010000164.1 GCA_024681195.1 Treponema sp. | reverse complement strand
ACCACAGGCAGGACCGGTACCAGGTTCATCTTCCCCTGCATCAAAAATTGAATAGGTTCCGGAATCCTGATCTGCGTAAATCAAACGTTTGTCTGCAACATAATCTTCCATATTACCGTACCAGTTCTGATGGTCCGGAACAATTTTTGTGATTACTGAGATATGAGGTTTTAAGACACCGCGCCCGCGTAAGTCTGCCAGCTGCCAGGAAGAAAATTCAATTACAACCGGAGTGTCAGCGCTTACCTGGTCAAAAAAGGTGAGGGGACTTACAGTGATGTTTCCGCCAAGAAAAGCCGTAAAGCCTGCCTGCTGCAAGCCGTAATAAATTGCACTAACTGTAGAAGATTTTCCCTTGGAGCCGGTTACCGCAATAATCGGGCAGTCGGTAAAGCGAAGAAAAATGCTAAGGTCTGTTTCGATTGCCTTTGCCGCAGCTAAATATTTGTTTCCTTCATATTTTACACCGGGATTTTTTATAACGCAGTCGGCATTCTCAAAGTCTGCAAGGTCGTGGCCGCCAAGATGATAGGTCAGACGGGAATGATCAAGCGATTCATCTCCATTAAGCCGTTCAATTGTAGGAGCCAGCTGCTCTTTGGTTTTCATGTCGGTTACGGTAACAAAAGCGCCCTTCTGCAAAAAAAAGCGGGCAGCAGCTTCGCCACCACCATTGAGCCCAAGCCCCATGATGGTGATGTGCTTGTCTTTTATGTCATTAACCGAGTTAAACGGGCATTGTGAAGAGTATGTATGAAAAATCATAATGCTGCTCCTTGCAAAAAAAAGGCCTTCCTTTCGGAAGACCAGCATGCCGGGAACCAGAATCGAACTGGCACGTCGGTTGCCCGACACAGGATTTTAAGTCCTGGGCGTCTACCAATTCCGCCATCCCGGCAACAGTTTTATATTAGCGGAAATCCAGGGATTTTTCAAGATAGTTTCTTTACAGCATCCATAACGCGTTTTTTGTCTGTAGTCCACTTTGGTGCAATAAGGGTGGCCTTTGGCGGGTCTCCGGTCAATCGGTGAATTATCACGGAGGCGGGAATAAGGGGCAGCGCTTTTTGCAGCAGATTAAAGTATTCATCCATCTGAAGAACATTAACTTTCCCAAGTTCGTATTCAGTGGCAAGATCCGTGTCTTTCAGGATATAAAGGCACATTATTTTAATACCATCTGTACCGGCGTCAACTGCTGCCTTAACACTGTTCATCATATCTTTTTCAGTTTCGCCGGGAAGCCCGAAAATTATATGGGTTACGACGTGAATTTTTGGCGCAATTTTGTGTATTCGCTTTACTGCATCAAAATAAACATCGTTGGAAAAAGCACGTCTTATATAGCGGCCGGAATCTTCATTAGAAGTCTGAAACCCCAGTTCAAGCTGAACAAAATGCTTTTCACTTATTCCTGCAAGCTCCTTAAGAACATCATCCCCAAGACAGTCAGGTCGTGTACCAAGTGCAAGGCCCTTTATTCCATCATAAGAAAGTGCCTTATGCCATTTTTCAGAAAGCCGGGCAAGGTTCCCGTAGGTATTCGTAAAGTTTTGAAAATATGCAATGAATGTGTTTGTCCCCTTGAAGGAATCAGGCACAATGTTATTTGTGTCATCAAACGGCACTGTAAATTCCCCTGACCCGCTCTGACTGCAAAAGATACAGCCGCGAGACCCTTTAGTTCCGTCCCGGGTAGGGCAGGTGCAGCCCGCATCAAAGGTGAGTTTATAAACCTTAGTTCCAAAGAGTTTTTTGTAATAGTCGCTTACCCAGGTGTGCATAAAACAAGTTTAGCATAATGATAAAGAAAGTCAATTTGCTCAAGTTCCCGTATTTCGCTATAATAAGTTTATGTTCAAAAATTATCTTTGGATTTTCTTTATTTCTATGGTGCCGCTGATCGAGCTGCGCGGGGCAATTCCGGTTTCTCAGGCTTTGCAGATGCCCATTGTACCTTCTTACATTGTCTGCATCATAGGAAACATGCTGCCCGTTCCAATCATTTATCTTTTTGCAAGGCGCTTTCTGGAATGGGGTCAGGACAAAAAAGTCATTGGCGGAATCTGCCGTTTCTTCTTAACAAAAGGAACTGCCGCCGGAGAAAAAATGCAGGAAAAAGCAGGGCGCGGATTTTTTATAGCCCTCATGCTTTTTGTTGCAATTCCTCTGCCGGGCACAGGGGCCTGGACAGGTACTCTTGGTGCCAGCCTCTTAGACATGAAATTCAAAGATACAGTAATTGCCGTAATGCTTGGAGTTTTAATTGCCGGCCTCATAATGATGGCAGTTTCGCTTGGACTTTTTACCGCACTTTTTGCAGCCCTTGGAAAATAGGGACATCAGGAAAATCGTATGTATCTTTTAGTCTTAAAACAACTTGTAATAATGATTATCATCACTCTGGCAGGCTATATTTTTGCCCGCATTGCCAAAGTTACCGACGAACAGCAAAAGTTCATGAGCCGCCTGCTTCTCTACTTTATAAATCCTTTTCTTGTACTCAACAGCTTTAATATGGAATTTACCTGGCTCAAATTCCGTCAGCTCTGGTTTGCAGCCTTTATAGCCCTCATCCTTCACGCAGTTATGATTCTTCTGGGCTTATTATCTTCCAAAGAAAAACTCGACCGCGTAGCCGTTGCCTTTACAAACTGCGGCTTTGTAGGAATCCCCTTAATCCGCGGAGTGTTTGGAGACGAAGGCGTTTTTTACCTCATGGGCTACCTTATCGTTTTTAATGTGCTCATCTGGACCTACGGCTACTACCAGTTCTGCGGAAAAACCAACATAAAAAAAATCATCACAAACCCGAATATCATTGCAGTGGCAATCGGTCTTGTCATGTTCTGTCTGCCTTTCAAACTGCCCGAGCTCCTTCAAAAACCAATCGTCATGATTGCAGACATAAACACCCCAATGGCCATGCTGCTTTTGGGAATCCTTTTTGCCCGTTTTGAGTTTGACCGCACCTACATCAGGCGCCTTGTAAAGACCATGCTCTTCCGCCTCATCCTTACTTCAATCTGCAACCTTGGCGTAATCCTTTTAGCCTATAAGATTTTTGCAAATGTTCAGGACATCAAGATGATGCTTTTTGCAATTTACATCTGCTCTATGTGCCCTGTTGCAACAACCATCCCTGGCCTTGCCGTAGTTTTTGACCACGACAAATCTTTTGCAAGCCTTGTTGTAACAATTTCAAGCCTTTTCTGTATTCTGACAATTCCATCTTTTGTTGCGCTGGCAGAATTTATTATTGGAAAAATGTAAGATTGCGTGATAAAATATAAATAATTTATTATACGGAGTGAAACATGAGCCCTTTCTCAAACAAACCCTCGCAGTTAAAAAATGGAATTTTTACAGTATTAATGGGAGCACTTTTTTGTATAACACTTGCCTCCTGTAACAACTTTCTTAAAGGCTCCGACGCCAGAAAAGAAATTGAAACTTCGATTGCCTATGCAAATGCAAAAGCCTGCACATTATATCTTAAATCAGATCCTGCAAAGGGTTCCTTCCTTTCAGAAGGTGGAGTTACCTGTAAGGTTGGTTTTTCAACCGAGCTGCAGTTTACCTTAAAAAAGAATGATTATTATTTTATTTCCCTCAAAGCAGTTTCTACAGCCGACGAAGCTCAAAGCCGTGAAGACTATGTAGAGTTTAAGTTAAATGAAAAGAAGAGCGACCTTGAAAGAGGTATTTATGTATTTACAGCAAAACTTCTTAAAGCTGCAGATGATATTTTGATTCAGCCTGAATGTCTTGAATTGCCATATTTAAAACAGTACAGTCCTTCAGAAACAAGAGTTCAATATGCAAATACTCCGATTGTAATAACTTTTAATATGCCTGTAGAAGATGAAGCAGTATCGCAGGCAGACAGCGCTTTTAACTATAACAACATTAAACTCACTGCTGCAAATGTTGATTATTCATTCTACAACGATTCTTTTAATGGTGATATGAAGGACTATTTTTATCCTCCTGAATTTAACAGCCAGAAAACAGTTCTTACTTTGACCCCTAAGAGTGAATTATTAAAACAGTTTGTTGCCGAAAAGACCCCATCTTTCCTTGAAATAAATGTTTCTTTTAAAAATGTAACTGTTGAGCATGGAGATTTAAGTTTTTCTCTTAAAGAAGGTTCTGTTAGTGATTTTGTTATAAGATATAATTCCGAAACAGAAGAAGTTCCTCCTGTAAAAACAGATTTTTTCATAACAAAAGAAGCGGTTACGCTTTCTTCTGCAGCTTCGGTTGATGATGATGATAAATATGCAGAGAAAGACTCTGGTTATGATGAAATAAAAAAAGAGTTTCTGTCCCCTTCTACTATATATATTTACGGAAGATTTTATGATCAGGATTCTGGAGTAGCTGTAATAGAAGTTGCAGAAAAACTTGAGGCTTCAGCTACCGGTTCTTTTACATCAGCGAATTACACAACATCCTATTCGATAAAAGAAAATAATGCTTGTGTTTCTTATTATGAAGATGGAACAGGATATACCTCGTTTGTAATAAAGTATACATTACAGGATACATTAAGCCCGACTCCAACTGCTGGATATTATTCTCTGACTGTTTCGGTAAAGGATCTTTGTGGTAACACTTGGAAATCAAAAAAAATTGGTGTATTAAGCATGGAATATGCCGATTTTTTATATACTGCATGGGATAAAGTAAGAAATAAATATCCTGCAACCGGCGATACAACATCTACAAAATCATATACTACAAATTTAAAAAGAACTCCTTTTGATGTCTGCAATGCGCCTTTCTCTAAGGTGTCAGGAGCAGCTGGTACATATGATTTTGCAAAATATAATTCAGATATTAAAACTATAAGAATTAAAGATGAGGATAGGCCTTCGGTATTTTTATTAAATAATAACATAACTCCGAATGATATTTCAAATGATACAAATAACAATAAGTTGTATGTAATTTCAAGTAAAGATGTAGATTATGTTTGTGAATATATAGATCGTAGAGGTACTAAACGAAGAGAGCCTTTTACAGCTTATAATTTTAATCCAGAAACAAAAGAAAGAACTCTGGTGCTGGATGTAGATACAGTAGCCGGAAAATCTTTTGCTGTAATTGCAATGTATAATGGAAGTCCTATAGGAAGGCAGAATTTTATTTTCCCTGATGTGCCGTTACTTTATACAATTAGAACATCAGCTTTTAGTATTGCACAACCAGATGATAGTTCTACGAATAACACATATCATAGAATTGCTTTATGTAAGTATCCCGATGGTTCGTGTAAGCTTGTATTCTTAAGCGACGGCGGTTCACTTACTAAGAGCAACATACCTGATGATTGTACCTGCTATTTTATTTATGCAAAGTTAAGAAAACCAAAAAGCGATAGTCCAGAACAGGAGTTTGCTACAAAAAAATATAGTTTTGATCCAAGTACAAAAGAGTATTCAGTTGATAGCCGTTATACATCAGCGGTTTGGACAGAACTGGATTCCGGGTTTGACCCTGTAAGTACCTGGTTTGACAGAGGCCTTGTGGCCGAGCTTCTGGGGCCTTATTCAAAAACACAAGCTTTCGAAGATTATTTACTCACTCCCCAAACAAGCTTTGCTTTGTCTCGTGGTAATGATGGATATATAAATGTTACATTCCAATGGGCTTCTGATTTATGGGAAAAATATGACACCCTGGTATGTAAGTATGGCAATGCTTATGGTAAGGAAACAATTACTCTTAGCAGTACTGATACTATTATTAAAGGCAATAAAGTTTGTTATACAGTTCCTATAGAGTCAAAAAAAATTCTTTACTTCTTCTGATTATTCTGTTTCATATGTTGATCTTTCGTATGAATGTAAGGGAATAAAAAATAATATTGTAAATACTCAAACTGGAAGCCCTCAATATAATTATGAGTCTAAAAGTTTTTCATTAAATGATTTAACTTCGGATGAAATTAAAGATCTGGATAATATAAAACCTAATGCTTTATCTTACAGTAAGATTATTTGTAAAAATAATCGTACACTTTCTTATGAATTCCTTTCCTATGATTTTGGGTCTGGACTTCAAATCGGGCAGAGTCAGGTCCGGGTAAACGATAAGACTGAAACATTTAATATGACTGCAATAAATGGCAAGAATAATTATTATAGGGTACAGATAGATGTAGGTAAATTTAATTGGGGAAAGAATACATTAAAATATAAGTTAGTAGATAAAGCAGACAATACGACAGAAGGAACTTTAGACTTTAATCCTTCGTTTTCAAGTATTACAGGCATAATTCATAATTGTTTGACTGATATAACTTTTAATAGTAATACTTTTACTGCAAAAATGGGTATTATAAATTCAAATAACGGTTATACATATGGTGACAGAATTAACGAAAGCGATAGTAAGAGTGAACTCAAGGTGTTTG
>JAILBH010000159.1 GCA_024681195.1 Treponema sp. | reverse complement strand
GAAAGAAAATAAAAGACCTAAATACCATGGATATGGTGTAATAAAGTTTCTTGTAAGAACTGTGTTCATAACGTTTGCGTGAAGCAATACATTAATATACTGTTTAGAGAACGGGTTGGCACCAACATCGGTTGTAGAAGCGGCTGTCTGTCCAAAAATACAGTATTTACCGGCCAGTTCTTTTTTGTAATCATTAAAATTAGAAAGATAATCCAGAATGTTCTGTTCAAGTTCTGCAAAAGGAATTCCAAATGCATTAATTACATCATCATTATCAGAAAAATATTCAGGATTTTCATTAAGGAAGGCCTTTATATCATCAAAATAACCACTTTGAACAAAGTCTAATACTGCATCAAAGAAGTCTGCTCTTGCCGCAAAATAATTATCATAATCTTCCTGAACAAGACCATCATAAGGTTTACCATCATCATCATAACCGGTACAAAGAGAAAGTAATTCTGTTTTATAATCTTTAAGCTGATTATAATAATCTATAAGATATGAAAGTGCATCATAATATGCCAGAGGAAGTCCTTCGTTATCAAACAATACAGGAAGATTGTTATAACTATCTGCATCACCATCATCACCAATTAAAACCTTAAGGTTATTTACAATTGATGCTTCAAGACGGTCCAGAATCAAAACTGGATAAATACTTACAAAAGGACAGCCATACATTTCTTTTGTGTTTTTGATGTTAGATTTTGCTTCTTCGTGCTGCCAGGTAATGAGCATATTTCCATGTTCATCAAGAGGAATTTTTATGTCAGAAGGCTGTGTATCGCCAGGGAAAAGCGCATTCTTAAGGATAAGGGCGTTCTTTGTACGTACAAAATCACGGATTCCAAGAATATCCATTAATGGTCCAAAGGCAAGCTGACCAAGATAAACCCCGTCATATTCAACAAAAAGCTCGTTTCTGCGGCGAATACCGTCATCATCAATATTTGAGTTTGTGTAACCTACACCTTTTGCATGGCGGATCAATTTTTCTAGTGCCGGTGTAAAGCCCTTTGTTTCATCCGGATAAGTTTTCTGGAAGTTATAAATATTATCCTTATCTGTATAACCGTTTTTATCGTCAACACGGGATAAAAGCATATTTGTGTAAATAAAATTCCTGTGTTCATCAGAAATAGGATAACCAAGATCAAAATAATTTACTGTAAGATAAGTGTTTCCAAAAAATTGAATTGCCCGTGCAAAATAATCATCGTTATCAAAGGCAATATTGTTTTCTACATAGTTATAAAGATCGTCATAAATTGGATAAAGATAATCTTCAATAACGGAATCTGCAAGGTCGTGAGCTTCGTTTACAGAATAGCCCTGTTCCATTGCAGTTGGAACCGCATGCATGAGTTCCTTTGTCCATTCCTCTGTTTCTGCTATTTTTCCCGTAACATTATGAATGGCATCTGCAGCAACAGATTTTCCGGATTCAGAAATATACTCAATATCGAATATGCTTGCAGCAACGTCTAACTCTTTGAATCTAATGAGTACGTCTGCAATAATATCGCGGGTCCAGGGCCATTCACCAAAACTGTTAATATCTTCATCAGAAATGGCAACAACCATAACCTTGTCATCCATTTCGGGGTCTTTTGTCAGGTGAAGCATTCCATCATAAAGACGAAAATCCAGTTTTTCGAATACATTAAAAATACAAAGAATAGAGATGATTGCAGCAATGATTACTGTAATGCTTAAGTTTATTAATAATGTTTTATGTTTCATTCTGATATTATATCAGATTTAACTATATAATGCCATTTATTTTTGTTCTTTAAGATAATCAAGTGCAATTTTGGCTGCAAGCTGTTCTGCCTGCTTTTTTGATTTTGCCTGTGAAGGACCAAAGGTTTTATCTCCCAAAAGGACATTTACACAAAAAGTTTGATCGTGGGCAGGACCGGTTTTAGAAACCAGCTGATATACAGGGCATTTTTTTGCCTGCTTTTGATAAAGCTCCTGGAGCTGGGTCTTATAGTCTTTAATTCCATCACTTAATGTTTTTTCAATTTCTGGAATTATGAATTCAAGAACATATTTTTCTGCATTTTTATAACCTGAATCAATATAATAAGCTCCAATTACGGCTTCCATACAATCGGCAAGAATTGCCGGCTTAGATCTGCCGCCTGTAGCTTCTTCTCCCTTTCCAAGAATGAGCAGTTTATCAATGCCAAATTCTATTGCGTGAGGTGCAAGAGCTTTTTCTGATACTACTGCAGATTTTATTTTTGCAAGGTCGCCTTCCGGATTTTCAAAATTATTGTAAAGATAGGCAGCTGTTACAATTCCAAGTACCGAATCTCCAAGGAATTCTAGTCTTTCGTTGTTCTGAATATGCTTTTTTTCGTTGGTAATACTGCGATGATGGAAAGCCAGGTCCAGAAGTTCCAGGTTCTTAAAGCGGATTTTTACTTTTTTGCAGAAGCGTTGCAAGGCTTCTTTACGTGATTTATCCATGTGTAATTGGGCTCGCAATGACGAGTAAAAAAAAAGTACAAGCTCATCACTTGTACTTTCTCTTTAAGACGTTTTGTCTTTTATTATTTATCAAGTTCAGACTTGATGAAATCATAAGCATCGCGAACAGTTTCGAATTCGTTAGCTTTTTCATCAGGAATGCTTACACCAAGTTCTTCTTCGATTGCATAAACAAGTTCGTAAGTGTCAAGGCTGTCTGCACCAAGGTCATTTCTGAATGAAGCATCAAGTGTAACCTTTGCTGCATCAATGTCCAACTTCTCAACAATTAATTTCTGCATTTTTTCAAACAATTCGTCCATTTTTAATCTCCTGAATTATCCGTTAATCTCTGGTGTAATAATCTGACGTCCACGGTAGAAACCGCACTTTGGACATACATGATGAGACTGTACAAGGTTTCCACAGTTATTGCATTCAACAAGCTGAGGTGCCTTAAGTTTCATATTGATAGTCTGGCGTCTTTTTGTTACTGCCTTTGATACTTTTGATCTAGGTACTGCCATATATGTAACCTCACATTATAAAAATCATTAATAAGTTTGTATAATATACTACAAATTTCAAGAAAATGTCAACTATCCCCTGTTTCCTAACTTCTGCTTAAGGGCTTGTGCTACAAGCGGCGGTACCATGCGGGAAATATCACCACCAAACATTGCCAGTTCTTTAATGGAGCTGGATTTTACTACACCCCACTTTTCTTTGGATGGTAAAAACATGGTCTCTATCTGAGGATTTAAATTCTGATTCATATGTGCAAGCTCAAATTCATAAGAAAAGTCATTGCTGGAACGAATTCCTCTTATTAAAACCTTTGCTCCATGTTCTTTGGCATAGTTTACAATAAGACCTTCCCAAAGATGAACCTGTACATTCTTATAATCCTTGAGGAGTTCTTTAAGCATTTCCAGACGCTCCTGTTCGCTGAACATATACTGCTTGGCCGGATTTACAGAAATAACTACATCTACATCATCAAAAAGTCTTGAGGCGCGTTGAATAATATCCAGATGTCCGTTAGTTGGAGGGTCAAAAGAACCCGGAAAAACTGCTTTTATCATAATTTATTTGTACTTCATTTGACGAAAGAAGGCAATAGATGATATATTTAAAGCATGAAAATTAAATCGCTCTTTAATTACACTGCTATTGCAGTATCGTTTTCTATTCTCTTGTTTTCCTGTGCAACCACCCAGGATAAGCCTGCTGCTGAAGTTACTTCACCAGAGGATGATGAAGTAATTGTAATTGATGAAGATGTACAGGAATATATTCACCAGGAAGAAGTTGTAGAAGTTCTCGAAGCCGAAGATGAACTGACTGATGATGAATATCTTCGTTCTATTGCCGACCTTGATAAAGATTCTGCAGTCAGCAAACAGGAGTTTACAGATGATAAGCATGAAATTCTTCAGATAATTTCTGAGCTTGCTATTATTATGGAAACTAAAAATACACTTGAATGGCTCAACTATATTGAAGATGAATCAAAGGAGTATTACAAGAATCCCGTAAACTTAAGAAAAGCTCAAAGAAAGCTTAGAAACAAGCTTATTGAACTTAAAACAATTGAAGATTACTTCCTTTATGTTTTTATTGAAGCAAGAAGAAACAAAAGCATTGATGAAATCCGTTATGTTTCAAAAACCAAGGTAAAAGCCGTACAGGTACGCGAAGATACCGACGTTGTTTACTATGAGTTTATAAAAGAAAACGGAAAATGGAAGGTTTATTTGCCACCTGTATCTTGATGTGCAGATGTTTCAAAAATATGCCGAAAATATATTGAATGTTGATTTTTTAACATTCATAATTTATAATAATGAAATACTTGGAAACAAGGATTTTCAGGAGGATTAATGAAAATGAGTAAGAAAGTTATTCTTGCAGTAGCATTGCTTTGTTTGTCAACAATGATTTTTGCACAGTCACAGTCAGTACAGAAAAAATCTACTTCAAACAAAGAAACATACGTTGAAAATGAATACCTCAACGATATTGATACAGAAATCATTATGGGGCTTGCAGAAGCAGATGAATTGGATACTAAGCTTGTAGCCCTTCAGTATATTGAAGAAGCAATCAATGCAGGTAACACTTCTCCTGGAGTTATTCAGGCTTTGGATCAGCTTGCAGGTGAAGGAGTTCTTTCTGAATCAAGAACAAATGGTCGCAGAATGAATAACTTCCCGGAAGTAAGAAGACAGGCTTGTCTTTTGATGGCTAAAGTTCCTGGAGAACACACAAAGAACCAGCTTATTAATGTTCTTGTTGCAGATGATGAACCAATGGTTCTTTCTGCTGCAGTTCAGTCACTTGCTGCAATCAATCCTGAAAATGCCGACGAAGTAATCGAAGCTATTGCTTATGTAAATAAAAGAAATTCTGTTTTGAATCCTACAAGCTCTCTTGCATGGGAAGTTGTTGATGCTTATGAAAAACTTGCTCCAGTTGCAAGTGATAGAAAACAGATGGTTTCAAGCCTTACAATGATAAGCACTAACTACAGATACAGTAAGCCTGTTAGAGATAAGGCTCTTGCTGTTTTGAAGAAGCTTTCTAACAGTACTTCAAGCTCTAAGAATGTAGATGCAAAATAAACTTTCTAAGTCTTAATTATACTTTGGTATTCCCGTGTTTTGCACGGGAATATTTTTATGTAAATATTACTCCGGAGAAATAATTGGAACCAATAATTTTAGCCTCTTCTTCCCCACGTCGTCAGGAAATTCTTAAAATGCTTAAAATCCCTTACAGGGTTATAATGCCTAATATTGATGAAACAATTTCTTCAATGCTTTCTCATGATGAGATTCCTGAGCTTTTAGCACGAGAAAAAGTACTTGCTGTAATAAAATCTTTACCTGTAGGACAGGAAATCCCATGGGTTTTGGGAGCAGATACAATCATTTCTTATGGCGGTAAGCTTTATGGAAAACCTCAGGACCAGGATGAAGCATTTTCATTTTTAAAAGATTTCCAGGGAAAAACTCATACAATTCTTACAGCTTTGGTTTTATATAATGGAAAAACCCGTGCTACAACTTCTAAACTTTGCAAAACAAAGGTAACGTTTAGTCCAATGACAGATGAAGAAATTCAATGGTATGTAGATACAGGTGAATGGCATGGAGCTGCAGGCGGTTACCGCATCCAGAGTCTTGCCAGCATGTTTATAAGTCATATCGACGGTTCATATTCAGGTGCCATCGGGTTGCCTATTTCTGAACTTTACGATATATTAACAGAACAGGGATATAAAATCCTTGAATAGAGCCGTTGGCTCAAATATCTTCCGGCCCTTAGGGGTACGAGAAACAGAGTTAGGTGGTTTAGATTGTCGGGTCAAGTCCGACAATGACAAAACCCGTGAAGGAGTTAATCATGGCTGTTGTTACCATGAAGAACCTGCTTGAATCCGGAGTACATTTCGGTCATCAGGTAAAAAGATGGGATCCACGTATGAAGAAGTACATCTTCGCAGAACGCAATGGAATCCACATTATTGACTTGCAGAAGACAATCGCTGCAATTAAAGACGGATATGACGAAGTTCGTCGTGTTGTTGCTGCAAACAAATCAGTTTTGTTTGTTGGAACAAAAAAACAGGCACAGCAGGCTGTACAGAAAGAAGCTGAACGCTGTGGAATGTTCTATGTAAACAACCGCTGGCTTGGTGGTATGCTTACAAACTTTGCTACAATCAAAAAATCACTTCAGCGCCTCAAGAAAATCGAAAAGATGGAAATTGACGGCACATTCGAAAATCTTACAAAGAAAGAAGT
>JAILBH010000206.1 GCA_024681195.1 Treponema sp. | reverse complement strand
TTGTCAAACAGAAGTTTGCGATTCTATTGATTAAGGAATTGGGCCTTGCGGAAAAAGGAATAAAAAAAGAGGCATTATGAAAAATCATAATGCCTCTTTAGAAATGCAATTGGTTATAGATAGTTATTGACAGCAATCAATTTTCATTAACGATTGCACCGAATGGTGAAGCTGTTAATTTGACATTTACCCGTCAATAACTATCTATAACCAATTGCATTTCTAAAGAGGCATTATGATTTTTCATAATGCCTCTTTTTTTATTCCTTTTTCCGCAAGGCCCAATTCCTTAATCAATAGAATCGCAAACTTCTGTTTGACAAGAAAGTCAAAAAGTTTTACGCTATGCAGGACTTATTATGATAGAATTAACAAGCAAACAAAGAAAAGAATTGGAAAAGGTTGCGCACGATTTGCAGCCGGTTGTAATTGTTGGCGGGGCTGGCGTTACAGATGGCTTTATGGACATGGTAGACAAATCGCTTGCTGCACACGAACTTATCAAAGTAAAATTCAACGAATACAAAGACGAAAAACAGGAACTCACACAGCAGATTTGCGAAAAAACTGATGCTACTTTAGTCAGAATTATTGGTAACATAGCCATTTTGTTCCGCGAAAAGGAAGAAAAAGATGATAATTGATTTTCACGCACATATATATCCCGAAAAAATTGCCGCAAAAGCTACAGCTGCGGTTGGAACTTTTTATGGGGATGCTCCAATGGCCTGGCATGGACGAGCCCAGGAATTAATTGAAAGTGGCAGCAAAATTGGTGTAGAAAAATATATTGTTCACTCTGTTGCAACAAAACCGGAACAGGTTGAATCAATCAATAACTTTATTATTTCTGCCTGCCAAAAGTTTCCTCAGTTTGTTGGTTTTGCAACAATGCATCAGGATTATGAAAATTTTGAAGCAGAACTTGATAGGGTATATGCTGCCGGGCTTCGCGGCGTAAAGCTTCATCCCGATTTTCAGCGCTTTCAGTGTGATATGGAAGGAATGGACGGTCTTTATTCTAAATGTGCTGCCCTTAATATTCCTGTTCTTTTTCATGCGGGCGACTGCCGTTATGATTTTTCGGGCCCAGCCAGAATTGCCCACGTTATGGAAAAACACCCCGACCTTATTGTAATTGCGGCACATTTTGGCGGTTACACAGAATGGGACAAGGCTATGGAATATCTGGTTGGAAAAAATGTCTACTTTGACACCTCCAGCACCCTCTGGAAGCTGCCTGTAGAAAAAGCAAACAAAATGCTTAAAGCCCACGGAATAGAAAAGTTCCTTTTTGGTTCTGACTTTCCTATGTGGGACCACGAAGACGAAATGACCCGCTTTAACCAGCTTGATTTGAACGAAGAAGAAAGACAAAAGATTTTATATGACAACGGTGCGGCGCTTTTAAAGAGGATTGGAGCATAAGAACCCTTCGACAAGCTCAGGGACCACACTTTGATGCAAAACGCAGACGAACAGTATGAAAAAATGGTAAATACTCCGGTGTGGAAGCTTATTACAAAGCTTGCCATTCCTACTATTATTTCCATGCTTGTTACCTCGCTCTACAACATGGCCGATACCTTTTTTGTTTCGCAGCTTGGAACCCAAGCCAGTGCGGCAGTTGGAATTGTTTTTCCTATAATGTCTATTATCCAGGCCTGCGGATTCACCCTTGGAATGGGTTCCGGGAGTCTTGTAAGCATACGTCTGGGGCAAAAACGCAATGAAGAAGCGTCCATAATCAGTTCTACCGCTTTTTTTGCCGCTCTTGCTGTTGGGATTCTTATAACCTGCTTTGGAAACTTTTTTGCACCAGGACTTTTAAGCTTTGCTGGTGCTGATCAGACGGTCTTACCTTATGCCCAGGATTATGCCCGCTTTATTTTCTGGGGCGCTCCTTTTATGTGTGCTTCTTTTGTTTTGAACAACGACCTGCGTGCCGAAGGAAAGGCTTTCTTTAGCATGATTGCTCTGACAACCGGCGGCGTACTCAACTTGATTTTAGACCCAATTTTTATCTTTGAAAAACTTCCTGTTTTTGGGCTGCAGCTGCCTGGTTTTGGACTTGGTATTCGTGGTGCGGCACTTTGTACTTTACTCACCCAGTTTACAAGCTTCTGGCTGCTTTTTCAGTTTTATCTGCGCCGTAAATCAATCTGCCATATTAGTGTAAAAAATATTTCTAAAGATATACGTGTCCTTGGAAAGGTTGCGGCTACAGGATTACCTTCTTTGGCACGACAAGGACTTGCAAGCATAGCTTCCATTATGCTTAATAAAACTGCTGCCGGCTTTGGTGTTGCAGCCGTAGCCGCCATGGCAATTGTGTTAAAAATAATTATGTTTATTGCAAGCCTTATGATTGGAATTGGCCAGGGCTTTAGTCCGGTAAGCGGCTATAACTACGGTGCAAAACGCTACGACAGAGTCAGAAAAGCCTATGTTTTTCTTGTTGTAAGCGGTGCTGCAGTTATGTCTGTTTTTGCAGTTCTGGCCGTCATTTTTGCTCCACAGATTATTCGTGCCTTCCGCGATGATCCAGAGGTTATTGCCGTAGGAAAAGTTGCTTTGCGATGGCAGGCTGCCTTTTTACCTCTTCATGCCCTTATTGTAGGAACAAACATGCTCATGCAGTCTACAAGGCATATAAAACAGGCTACCTTTCTTTCTATGAACCGTCAGGGCGTTTATTTTATACCGGCAATCCTTATTTTACCGCATTTTTTTGGACTTTTTGGTGTCGAAATAAGTCAGGCGGTAGCAGATTTACTTAGTATGCTAACCGCCATCCCATATTTAGTGTGGTTCTTTAAAGAACTACGAGTATTAGAGTCGCAATGATTTATTGCAAGGCCTTATAAACTTCCTTATACGAATCCTTAATATCATATCCAAAAGTATAAAGTCCGCAGTATGGGCCGTTCATTTTATAGCTGTAATCGTTTTTTGGCATGCTTGGATTATCTGTAATTCCCCAGATTGTAATTCCGGTAAAATTTGCACCTTCATTGCAGGCACTTATAATTGTTCTGAACAAATCTCCGTAGAACTTGGCATGATTTGGAATCTGATCCTGTTCGTAGTTGCGCACAGCAACTTCTGTAAGCTGAACTTCAATTCCAAGGTCGCTGTACATTTTGATTGCAGTTTTTATGAGCGAAAGATCGTTAGGATTCATACAGCCTGCCTGCTGACCATAGCCGCCAATATAGCCCTGCATGCCAACACCGTCACAAAGCTTTTTGTCTTTATTCAGATATTTAATAAGACCAAGTATTGCATCTCTTTTTTCTGTGTAAAAAGTATTGTAATCATTATAAAAAAGCTTGATATCTGGATTAACACGGTTTACAGTCTGACGGGCACATTCAAAAGCAAATTTTACATAATCTGGTCCAAGAATCTGGGCAAACATATTTTTGGAACCGCTGCGTGTTGCACGGATGTGGAACTCATTTCCGGCTAACCATTCGTTAGAGCCGTCGGCAACAGCTTCGTTTACAACATCCCAGCAGTAAACTACACCAGGAAATTCTGTTTCAAAATGAGTAACAACCTCGTCAATATAATAACTGATGCGTTCTTTTAGTACGTCTGCATCAACATAAGCTCCATCATTTTTAAAGCCTTCGCGGAAGAACCAGTCGCTCATGTAGGCATCCCACACAAGAACATGACCGCGAATTCCAATTCCTTTTTCCTGAGCAAGCTTTGCAATTGTATCGGCCATTGCATAGTTCATAACAGGTTTTCCGGCTTGAATGCTTTTTCCCTGATTCAAAAGAGAATAAGCTTTAAACTCATTTGTTGCTGTAGTTGTATTAAAATCGTTGGTAAGAAGCTTTACATAGCCCGAACGTGTTGCTGTCTGATAAGAAACACAGGCTCCAACCTTAAAATTATATTTTGCAGCAAGCTCGCACAATTTAGCTTCGCGTATAAAATCATCCTGAACCTCTTCTTTAGGAGCCGGAACAGGCACCTGAGGCTTGGCTTCCTCCTTTTTTTTACAGCTTATTGTTAAAAGTGCGCTTCCCAAAAGACACAAAAGTATGATTTTTTTCATGATTTACCTCTAAAAAGTGTTTGTATGCTAGTATACACAATTTTTAAGCCTTTGGCGACAAAGAATGACATTTTATTAGAAGTATGTTATAATAAACGCAATAAAAAACGGAGATTTTATGCAGGATTTTATATTTAGAATTTCACCAAACATCGTTTTAGGATCCTATGCAGTCAGCAGATTAGGAATTCAGGCTTTGGAATGGGGTTCACGCTACATTGTTATTATGGATCCAATCCTTAACGAAGTAAAAATGCAGGAAAAAATTATTTCTGCCCTTAATGACCGCAAGCTGGATCACTTTGTTTTTAGTGAGCTTACAGAAGGAACTTCTACCAAAACAATTCAGCGCGCGCTTTCTCTTGCAAAAGAAGGACACGTGCAGGGAGTAATTGCAGTTGGTGGTGCAAAAGCTTTGAACATTGGACGCTGTGTTGCAGCCCTTTATAACGAAGTTCATGATTTTTATACTTTTGTAGACGGAGCAGCTCCAACAACTTCTCCAATTTCCTGCATCTGTGTACCAACAACCTTCCGTACTCCATTTGTATTTACAAACGAAATTCCTGTAACAGATTCACGCAATCATCAGCTAAAGCTTATGAAGATTCAGAACAATCTTACAAAGCTTGTTGTTATAGATCCAAACCTCATGCTTACCCTTACAGACAATCAGAAGTCTTCAATTTCTATGGAACTTTTGAGCATGGGACTAGAAGCATATCTTTCGCAAAAAGCAAACTTCTTTAGCGACATGTTTGTAGAAAAGGGACTTGAGCTGCTTTCTTATGCGCTCGACGGTTCTCCTTCGCTGGACATTACAACGCCAGAAGAAATTCTTTTGGCTCAGGCCGGTTCTATGGTTTCTCTGGCTACTTCTTCGAGTTCGCTGGGTCTTTGTTCTTTGCTGGGACTTACAATCAATTCCCGCTACAAAATAGACAAATCACTTATTTCTTCAATTCTGCTGGCTTATTCGGTAGAAGATGCCGCTCAGTTTAAGGCTGCAAGAATCGAAAAAATTGCAAGAATTATGAGGGTTGCTCCAGAAGAAGCTACAACAGAAGAAGCAATCAAGCTGTTTGTTGATTATATCCGCCAGAAAATTGCTAAATTTAATCTGCCGGCCCGTCTTAAGGACCTTCAGCTTTCTATAGAGCAGCTTTCTCTAGCAGTAGAAGATGTTCGTCCGGTTGATATTGTAAACAATCTTCCACGCAGCATGACAACTGATGATATTTTTGATTTTGTAAAGAACGCTTACTAGTAAAGCAGGCACATTAACTCATGATTGAACCAGGAAAACTTTTTCAGCTGGAGGGAGGGCAAAAAAGACGAAAATTAGCCCTTACCTTTGGAGCCCTTGAACGCGATATTCTTGGCATTGCCGAAAAGGGAACAGCCTATTCATTTCCAAATCTTCCGCGTGCTGAATATATCAGACAAATTACAAAGCTTTTATTAAAAGACCCAAAATTGCCACAGGAGGCGGCCACAGAGCTTCAGACTCTTATGCAGGAAGAGCCTTTGGATGAGCTTAGGCTGTGTAATTGTGCAAGAAATCATCTTTTAGCAATAATCGGAACCTTTCCTGCAGAGTGGGATCTTGTAATTGCGCCACATCCAACCCAAACAAATGCAGATGGAACTACAAAAGCCCGCGATTTTTTTCCAGGAGTGGCTGTTTATGCAGAAGATATTCGTTCTCCGTTTAATATTGGCTCAATTTTCAGAACAGCCGAAGCAATGGGGGCAGAAAAGGTGTATATTTCTCCCTGCTGTGTAGACCCTCAGCAGCCTCGGGCAATTCGCAGCGGCATGGGCTGCATAGAAACAATGGGTTATGAACGGCTTTCTTTGGAGCAATTACCTGATGATGTTCCTGTTTTTGCGCTGGAAACCGGTGGAACCGACATAAACAGCTTTGAATTTCCAAAAAAAGGTATTTGTCTTATTGGTTCAGAAGAATTAGGGCTTAGTCCGCAGGCAATTAAACGTGCAGATTATGGTCGTGTAACAATTCCTATGAAAGGCTTAAAGGCTTCTCTTAATGTAGGCGTTGCATTTGGAATTTTAATGCAAAAATGGGTAGAAAGCCTGCAAAATTAAACAGATTGTTGGGAAGAACTAAGTTTTTCTAAAATTGAATCAAGAACTTCTTTTGAGTTGATATTAAGATGATCAAGCACATTTTTATTCAACTGGTAGAATTCTAAATCACCATTTTTGTAATACTGAAGTACGTCTGCAAGATAAATTATATAAACAATGTCTTTAATTTCATCGGGAACGGCATCCGGGTTATTATGATATTTAATAACCTGAGCAATTCTGTCTGGCAGTCCCCATTTTTTTGCGAGCATGTAGCAGCCGCGGGTATGGCCAAAGTCTTCCAGGAACAGATTGTAAAGCTTTTCTCCGTCTTCCATTGAATCGGCAATTTTTTTAACACCGTTTTTCTGCTCTTCGGTTGCAACTTCAAGAATCAAACATTCAATATCGTGGAAAAGGGCACCCGTAAATACTTCTTCAAGATCGTAATCAATCTGAGGAAAGTTTTTTGCAAGATTATAGGCATAATAAGCAACTTCGTATTCATGCTGCCAGAATTTTAAGCTTTGTGGTTCTTTTTTTATAAGGCGCAGGGCTGGATTGTTTTTATCAAAAAGGGCGCAAACCTCATCTCGACCAAGAAAATTATAGGCACAGGTGATTTTTGAACAGTTTTTACCTTTTGCAGCAGCGGCTTTTATGATAACTGTGGCCAAAAATACATCTTTTATGATGTAATCTACCAGCTGCTGATCTGTAACATCCGGATTTTTTGAAAGCTTTGAAAATTCTTCGATACTTTCTTCAAAAACAGGCACAGTTGTAAGATTGTTTACAAACTCGTCATAAAGCTTGTCCATCTGTTCGTTTATGTCTTTGTTCAGAGGCAGTATCATCTGAGTGATTGTTTCGTTATTTGTAGAAAAAACCTTGTAACTGTCTTTTGGAAGGCCAATTTTTTCGAGCATAAGAACAATGATGATAATTCCAAGACCGGCACCTTCAGTCAAATCTACAAAGCGCGCAATTGCCTGAGCAGGATTATCGTATTTTCTTGCAACCTTAAGCTTTTCGTTTATACGCTTTTTTTCGAATATTGTAAGAACAGAATTATTTCTGATTTCAATTTTGAGACCTTCATCATAAAGCTGAATGCTGAATTTTACGTACAGGCCGGCATCTTTTTGTTTTCTAAGGTAATACTTAAGCTTAGAAAGCATGTCTTCCTTAAAAGAAACCATACCCTGGTGATAGTCCATCTCGTTATTGATATCCAGATTTTGTTCTGCAAAATATATTCTTTTTGTATTTGCTTTTTTGGAGTTGGTAAGAAGCTCGCCCAGACAGAAAATAAGGTTATCAATCATGTGTTCCTGATGACATTCCACTAAAAAGCAGGTGAGAACCTCCTGAATATATAATTCCATTTCGCGTGGGAGGGTATAAGAAATAACCTCAACAGGAGCGTGTAAGTTAATTGCTTTTTTAATTTTTAGCTTGTCGTTTTCTGTAATAAACTTTGTCCGATATTCCATACAATTCATTTTATTGTAATTATCGGAGAATGTAAAACGGTTTTTGAGTGTTTTGGAACATTAAATAATTTGTCTTTTAATAATTTTATGCTATAATTAACAAAATCGGCCAATGCCGATAAGGAGACTTTTATGGGAAAAAAGAGTAGTTTACCACTCATCTATTTAATTGGTGCACTTTTGGTTGCAATCGGATTCTGTTGTCCAATGATTAAGGGATTATTTGGAACATCTGCAAACGGATTTGATTTTATCAGAAACGCAAAAGAGGGTGGTTTTGTTGCAATTGGTTCTATTTTGATTTTTGCTGGCGCAATAGCATGTATTATTGCTTGTTTTGTCCCACAGCTTAAAGGATTAAGATTGATTTTTGCAATTGTTGCTTTGGCTGGCGCTGTTATTCTTGTAATTGGATTTACAACAAATGGCGGAATCTATAAGGCAATTGGAAAGCAGCTTCTTAAGAGAGCTATGTGGGGATTCTATATGGTAGTTGTTGGAATTGTTCTTAGTATTGTAGGAGCAATAACGAACAAATAATTACAGGGTTATAATTTTATAATCAAGGCACCGGATTTCTGGTCTTTTGGCAGGGAATCCGGTGTTTTTATTTTAAAATCAATTAAATCACCCGAAGAAGGGATAAAAGGCGGTTTTGGAAGCTTTGTGTTGTTTGAATCCGGCAGGGTTACAAGAACAAGCCCAGGTTCACTGCAGCCGTAGAATCCACACATATAATTTGGCAGTTTAATTTTATCTGAGGTTATGCGGATGGAGAGTTCTTGTTTCTGTGGATGCGGCCCTTCGACCAGCGGTTCCTGAGCTTGTCGAAGGACAGGGACCACGTTGCCGCCTGCTGCCAGAAAGCACAAGGTTGCTCTTTCTTTTGGAAGCTTTGAGCGTTCAGAAAGCTTTAAAAGTCGATCTGGAGCCCCAGAAGTTTCAAAAGCAAAATTGCACCATTTGTTTTTGCTGCCAGTATAGGCTCCAAATCCATCCATAGGACATTTTTGAGCGTGCGGGCATGGAGCTGTAATAAAAGCCCCATCTTTTATAAAACGTTCGCGCAGCAGAGCAAGGGTTCTGGCTGCCTTTGGAACACCGGGTTCAATCAAAAGGAACCGCGCCTCCTTTGTGGCATAGCTTTGGAACTGCGAATAATATTTTTTTACTTTAAATTCCGGTGGCATATCAATGGACTGATCCAGTTCATTAAGCATATTGGCGCAGGTTATAAAAGAAGCTCTCTGTTTAATTGCTGTACCAAAGCTTCCTTTTACACGAATAATTTTCCAAGGTTCAACCTGGAGCTTTGCACAGATTGAAAGAAAAATATCTTCTCCCAAAGCCATACTGTTTGACGAAACATCAAGACAATACCACACAAGAGGAAGCTTACGAAGTTCCGGTCGTGCCAGAAAAAGAGCAGTTACAACAGTAAGAGGTCCACTGCCAAGATCCAGACAAATACCAGCTTGTGAAGGAAAACTCTGTGAAGGAAGATTAGAAAAAAGTCTTGTTAGACGGACCAGATTCCACCAGGTAAAATAGCGGACATAAGAACTAAGCTGAATGTTTTCGTTCATATAGCCAAGCCGGCGTTCAGAACGGGAATCTGTCATCTGGTGAGAAAGCTCTCGGATATTCTGAGGAAGCTGCTGCATCTGGCGGCTGTTGAGAGGACGAACATTCTGAATAATTTTATCAAAATCATTTATGACAGCCAGAGCGTCTTGGGGAACCTTAGAAATATCAAAAAGTGTAGAGATTTTCTCGTTCATTAACAAAAATATACAAAAAAATTACTATAGACTCAATGAATTTATTGAGTTTCTGCAAAAATACTGTTATATTTTACTGAATGTTAATAATGAGTTTGTTTATCGTAATGTCTATCGTTCTCTCGCTTATTTCGATGCCAGTAATTATTCATTTCTGTAACAAACACAATCTTTATGACTATCAGGATGCAAGAAAGGTTCACACAGGAAATATTTCGCGTTTAGGCGGTGTTGGAATTGTAACGGCCTTTTTTATTGCAGTAATCCTTTATCTTATTTTTACAACCCAGCTTAGGATAACAAGAACTCTTCCAATCCTTATAGCCGGTCTTATTATTTTTACATTTGGAATTTTAGATGATGTTCTGACTCTTTCTGCAAAGCTCAAGCTTGTGGTTCAACTTGCAGCAACAGCACTGGTAACTTTTAACGGCTACAGATTTACCCAGATTTTTGGATGGGTTTTGCCAACACCTATAAGCTTTATTCTTACCTTTGGATGGGTTTTGGGAGTAATAAACGCATACAACCTCATAGACGGATTGGACGGTCTGTGCGGTTCCCTTTCTTTTACGGCTGTTACAACTCTTGGAGTTTTATATCTGCTTTCTAACAATATGGAAGCCGGAATATGCTTTATTCTTGCAGGAGCAATCTTTGGCTTTTTGTGCTTTAACTGGCCACCGGCAAAGCTTTTTATGGGCGATGCAGGTTCACAATTCCTGGGATTTATGATTGCTATAATTCCTTTGTATAGTTCAAGCGACATTTTTGAATACAACAAATTCCTTATTATGCTCATTCTTACTGCCTTCCCTGTATTTGATACAATTGCTGCAATCTGGCGCCGTCTGCGAGATAAACGACCAATTATGTCTCCGGACCGGGCACATCTTCATCACAAGCTTTTGAACATTGGTTATACAAAAAAACAGGCTCTGTTCCTCATTGTATTTATTCAGGTTCTTTTGTGTGGAATGGTAATTATTTCATTCTTTATTGGAAAGCTTAAAGGTACAGCAATGCTTTTGGAAGGTTTTATCTTTATGGTAATCTTCTTTAGCGTTATTCATTACACAAACAGAGCAATCAACAGAAAAAATCTGGCCAAAGAACTGGCCGAAGCTACAGGACGCGAGCTTCCTAGCGAAGAAGAAGCTTCTGTAAACGAGATTGTTTCTGACAAACACTAAAAAATTTCTTCTTTGTGAAAAAATCCAACCTCTTCAAGCTGTTTTTTTAACGGAAGGTAAGAAAGCTCTTTTTGCAATACCAATTCTTTTAAATCAATAGTAAAACGATTCATGGAAAAATGCTGGTAAACAAAAACCTTATCCCAACCGGTTTTAGAATAGGTTTCTTTTAGCTTCTGACGGTATGGTACAAAAAATCCATTGCCTTTTAATGCAGAATAACCTATGAGCCAGAGCTCGGGTGCCACATCCTGTGCAGTACATGCCTCCAAAAGTCCCATATGAAGTTCTGCAGTTTTTTGCGCCATCCAAAGCTGGGATTCAAGGACAAGCTCCTGTACTTTTGAACCGCCTTCTTTTATCATAATGCCAAGCTGTGCAGTTTTTGCGCTGTGAATTGGAGTTTTGTTTAATATAATTACGTTTTTTCTAAAATCTATGTCGAGTTCGGGATTCCGTTTAAAAAATCCATCTGCAATTTTACCGGCCTGCCCGCATAAATAGCGCTGGTTTTTGGCAAGCTGCTCGTCTTTTCCGGGATTGTCGCCAATCACAATGAGTTTAATCTGATCCTGCTGTGTGATTTTATCAAGATCTGAATTGTAAACAACTGGAGTTTCAAAGGAGTAAAGAGGATTTTTTGCTTTTTGGGCTGCAAGCTTTTGTAATTCCCCAAGTTCCGGTATGGCTTTTGACCATTCGAGTACTTTTTGTTTAAAACCGGTTCGAAAATCACAAAAAATTTTCCATTGTATATCGTTCAAAATGTTTTCCCTTTTTTCTTATTATGTGATAGAATATTAACACAATTTGTTCTAACTTTAAAGAAACCTTTTTGGCATATAATGGAGGAGCTATGAAAAAGATTCTTTCTTTTGTTGCAGTTGCAGCAATGAGTTTATCGCTCTTTGGTCTGGACATTTTTAATTTTGTTCAAATCAACGGCAATGTAAAAAACTATACACAGATTGATTATGATATTGGTTCCAAATTTGGAAACCTTACAAGAACACCTGTTCTTAAGACTGTTACAGCTTTGGATGGAGCAGGAAGAGCAGTAGAAATTACAGAACTTTCGGCACGTGATGCAGTTCTTAGTAAAATCTCAAATAAGTATGATGTATACGGAAACCTCACAGAACAGAACTGCTACGATGCAGATTCAAAGCTTTTGTGGCGCAACGTTATTACTTACAGCAATGGCCAGAAATCTGATACATCTGAATATGACAGAAACGGTCTTTTGAGATCTAAGACAATTTATACTTATGCAGATGGAAAGCTTTCGGAAGAAACCGGCTATGATGGCGACGGAGCTCTTTTGTGGAAGATTGTTTACAAATACAATGCAAACGGAAAGTATTCAGAAGTTTGTGAATATTCTGCAGATGGAACTCTGGACATTCAGGAAACATATTCTTACTCGGATGACGGAAAAGTAGAAAGCCTTGTAACTTATGATACATATTCAGAACAGACAGACAGAAAAGTATTCCGCTATGCTTCTAATGGAACTCTTTCTGAAGTTACAACTTATGACAGTGCAAAGCAGGTAACAAACCGCCTTATTCTTAAGTATGATGCAGGTGGAAACCTGTCTAAGCTTTCTGAATACAATATTGCTCAGAAGTTTGGAACAACCGTAAACGAACTCATTTCTATGTCTGAATATACTTATCAGTAATAGAAGAGGATTATGTGTATGAGGACAATCGGAATAAAACTTGCAGACGGCTCTTTTTATCCAATTATGGAAGAGGGCTCTGCACAAAAAAAGACTCTTGAATTAACAACTGCGCACAATAATCAGACTTGCGTAATGGTAGACGTATACCGTTCAAAAACCTGTTCCATGGATGATGCAGAATATGTTGATACCCTTAAGATAGAAAATCTTAAAGAGCATCCGAATGGAGAGCCAAGCATTTCTTTTGATATTGGCCTTGATGAAAACGGTGAACTTTCTACTTCTATTGCAGATCCAGAAACAGGAGCAACAAGTAATTCACAGATTACTCTGGTTTCCCGCACAATTGAAGAAAGACTCCAGGCAGATGATTATTCGATTGCAGCTGATGACACAATTGCAGCCGACGCCGACGAAGGTTCAGATAATACCGCAGCAATTGCAGCCGGAGCCGCTGTAGCAGGAGCAGGACTTCTTGCAGCAGCCGCAATAGCTTCCAAAAATAAAGATGATGAAGTTGCAACTGAGAACGCAGTTGCAGCAGATGACGATTTTTCTGTTATAGAAGAACCTGCAGAGGATGATTTTAATCTTGGAGACCCTTCTGTTACTGATGAAGAGGTTGCAATGGATGATGTGGTTGCAGCTGATGACGCGATTGTAACAGATGATGCAATTGCAGCTGATGACGCAATTGCATCAGATGACGCCGTTGCAGCCGACGACCCGTTTGCAGCTGATGACACAATTGCAACAGATGACGCAATTGCAACAGATGACGCAATTGCAGCTGGCGACGACGCCGACATGCCTTCAATGGACGACTTTAATTTTGAAAGCGACGCCCCTGCCGAAACAACAGAAGACATGGATCTGGATGAAGGAATTGTGGACGAGCCTGCCGCAGAGGATGCAACATTTACAGAGGATGCAACTTTTGCTGAAGATGAGCCTGTTGTAGATGACGTAACTTTTGCTGAGGATGAACCTGCCGCCGAAGATGCGACTATAGCTGAAGATGCAACCATCACCGACGATGATTTTTCTACAGATGACCTTCCTGATTTTGACAAAGATATGATTTCGGATGAAACTTTTGTTTCGGACGAAGATACAGTCACAGACAGTGAACCAGATACCTTTGGCGAAATCCCAGACTTTGATGATGTTTCTTCAGATCCAGAACCGGAAGCAGCTCCAGCCGGTGGTTTGAGCTTTACCGGCCTTTATGATAAAGAAACCGCAATGGGAAATGCTTCAGAAAATCAGGATGATGATTTTAAGAAGAAGACCAGAGCTCCTGTTATTATCTGTATAATCTGTGCAATTATTTGTCTTGTTGCAACAGCACTTGTACTACTTGTATTGCCAACAAAGTTTAATCTTCGTCTTAAGCACAAGGCTAAGCAGGAAACAGCTGTAGAAAAGCCTGTAGAAGAAAAGAAGACAGAGCCTGTTAAGGAAGAAAAAGTTCCTGAAGCAAAGGAAGATAAGGTAGTTGTTATCGAAAAAGCAGAAGAAGTAAAACCTGTTCCTCCTCCAGCAGCAGAAACAAAAACTTCTGGTGTTACTTACAAAATTAAATGGGGTGACACTCTCTGGGATATTGCAGATACCTACTACAAGAATCCTTGGCGTTACAAGAAAATAGCAAGCTATAACAATATCAAAAATCCGGATCACATTATCTCGGGAACAATAATTACAATTCCTTCAGAGTAAATTGCTCCTAAAGTGATAAAGTCGTGAATCGGAAAAAGTTAGTTTCTTTTAAGTTTTCTCTTTTAATTCTGACAGCCGTTATGTTTTTAAGCGGCTGTCCAAACAATGAAAAATTTGGTCCCGATGCAGATTATTTTATTGGTCTTCAAAAACTGGAAGAAGGCAATTTTAAAGAAGCCCGGCTCAAGTTCAATAATTGTATTAAAAAAGGAACTTATTATTGTGCAAAAGAAAGTGCAGTTCAGCTTACAACCTTTGGAAATTTACTGGAAAAAACTGAAGCTGCAGAATTTTTATACAAGACATATCCCGGAACAGATACTCTTTTAATTCTTGCAAAGCAATACAATAATTCAAACGAAATAAGAAAACTTCTTGAAGTCACAAATAAAATTGATTTTTCACAGGATGATAATGAACTCATAAAATTTAGACTTAACGCATTACTTAAGCTTGATTTACAGCAGCGTTTTTTTGACGAAGTTTATACCTGGTTTATGAGCCGTTCCATCACTCAGGAAATGTATCAGTTTTATAGAGATGTTTATTCTACGTTTGCAGTTGAATCTCCAGAAAATTTTGCAATACAGTATAGAATTATTTTATACCGTCGTGATTATCTTTCCGGCTACAGTCTTGCAAAACAATTGTTTGAGTATTTTGAAAACGGGGATATTGGTCCGTCGGGTTTTCTGGCATCGGATCTTGGAAAATCGTTTCTTTACGGTTCCGAAAAAATTGTAAATGACGCTGTTGAGCTTCGCAAAAAAGCAGATACGGATTATATAAAAGGAACCCAGATGGAATTTTATTTCTGGTTCTATGCCGGACGGCTTTATGATGGGGCAAACTTATATTATAAGCAGGCAATAACCTGTTATGAAAACGCTATTGCCGCAACCGATGATGGTTCTAAAAAGGACAACGCTCTGTGGTACTTATTAAAGACAAAACTTAAGCTTTCTTTGGATGGAACTCTTGCAGAAATTGGAAAATATGCCCGTGAATGGAACGATCCAGCTTATTTTGATGACTTCTTTGACACTCTAATACCGTCTTTGATTGTAAATTCAAAATGGGACGCTTTTGAACAGCTGCTCAATGATATTGACGGTTATGCTTCTAAAGAAATTGTTGCACAGATTGCTTATCTTTATGCGCGGCTTATTGAAGAAAGTTTTATTGTGCTTGATGAAAGCAGGCAGTCTCAAAAAGAAGCTGTTTTGAGCAGGCTTTATACCAAAGCTTTGGATAGCGGAACTTCAACTTATTACAGAGTTATGGCTGCTTACAGGATGGGGCTTAAAGACAGAGAGCTTGAGCAGCTTTTGGGCTTGAATACACAGATAGGTGAACCTGTTGCGGCTACACCGCTAGACAATCTTTTGAGCGGTTATGCTTATTTTGGATTTCCCGAAAAAATCTATCAGGCTTTTTTTATAGATGAAGTTTCTACCGAAACAGGAATTTATATTGCAGATTTTCTTGCAAAATATGGAGCTGCCCAAAAGAATGATGAATATATAGTTCAGGCATTACGAATAGCTTCTCGTTCGGCAAACAAAAGCAATGGTACGTTAAGTAAGGATCAGCTCAAAACACTTTATCCAAAAAATTTTGAAGACTTAGTAGACACTTATTCAAAAAAGTACGATATTAATAGTTCAGTATTATATGCATTAATCCGTAGCGAAAGTTTCTTTGATAAAGAAATAGTGAGTTCTGCTGGTGCGGTAGGCCTTACTCAGCTTATGAGTCCTACAGCCGGAGAAATTGCACAAAAGCTTAAGGTTAAAGAATATGAGCTTACAGATCCGGAAACAAACATAAGGTTTGGAACTTATTATCTTTCGGAGCTTATAAGGAGAAGCAATGGTTCTCTATTGAGGGCATTCTTTTCGTATAACGCCGGTTTTAGAAAGGTTACCACCTGGCTCAACAGCTCAATGTTGGAATTTAGAAAATCAGACAACATGGAGATGGATTTGTTTTTGGAAACAATCCCGGTTTCTGAAACACGCGAATACGGCAGAAAGCTCATAGGTGCAACGGTAATGTATGAATACTTATATGAAAATTCTGACTTTGCGCAAACAGTGGAAAGTCTGTTAAAATAGGATATGGAAATGGATGCTCCTTTAGCGAATGTTTTACCAGCGTTTTTACATTTTACAAAAATCCAGGCAACTCAGCTGGTTTTACTGCTTGGAATAATTCTTTTTGTTGGTGCTGCCGGCGGGTGGCTTTTTCAAAAGCTTAAGATTCCTCAGGTTGTAGGATATATTGTAATTGGAATTCTTATTGGTTCTTCGGGATTTCATATTCTGGAGCCACAGGTAATTGCCGCTCTGGATCCAATCAGCACTGTTGCTCTTTCATTAATCGGCTTTTTGATTGGCGGTGAGCTCAAGCTTAATGTAATCAAAAAATATGGCAAACAGTTTGTGAGTATTCTTTTGTTCGAAGCTATTACACCGGCTTTTGTTGTTGGTGGAATTGTAACACTGGTTGTGTGGCTTTTTACAAAAGATATTGCGCATGCGGTTTCGCTGGGCCTTGTGCTTGGTGCAATCTGTTCTGCAACAGCTCCGGCTGCAACAACAGATGTTCTTGTTGAATACCGTACCCGCGGTCCTTTGACTACAACTGTTTATGGAATTGTAGCTATGGACGATGCTGTTGCCCTTGTGCTCTATACAATTGCATCTACAATCGTAACTCCAATTATTGGAGGAAGAGCTCTTGGATTCTGGCCCCAGCTTTTAAATATTTTCCGCGATATTTTTGGTTCTCTTTTGATTGGAGGCGCCTTTGGTCTTGTTTTAAGTCTCATAACACGCCACCTTTTGAATAAGGAAGCAAGAATTCTTACCTTTGCACTGGGTTGTCTTTTTTTGAGTACCGGTGTTTGCGAAGTCTTCAATTTTGATAACATTCTTGCTGCCATGAGCCTTGGATTTGTAATGGTAAACTATGCACCTGTAAAAACACGGGCAGTTTTTCCTCTGGTAGATAAATATACTCCCCCAATTTATGTTTTGTTTTTTGTACTGGTTGGTGCAAAATTAAACATCTGGATAATTACACCATTCCTTGGACTTATAGCTATTCTTTATATAGTTGGAAGAACCTTTGGAAAATCAATAGGAGCTTGCTTTGGCGCCTGGCTTACTAAGGCTCCAAAAACCGTTCAAAAATATCTGCCTTATTGTCTGCTCAGTCAGGCTGGTGTAGCAATTGGTCTTTCTATTGCTGCCGGCAGTGATTTTGCGGATTCAATTGGACCGGAAATTCTGCTTATTATTACAGCAACAACCTTTATTGTTCAGCTTTTGGGTCCTATTTTTGTAAAAATAGGTGTTACAAAAGCCGGAGAATGTGGTCTGAACGTTTCTGTTGATGATATTAAAAAGAATTCCCGTGTTACAGATGTTATGTGGGGAAAAGAAAAGGTTTGTAACTATGATTCACCTGCAATCGTAAGCGAAACCGATAGTCTTTTTACAATTTTGAACTCATTCAGCCGTAACCAGAATTTGAATTATGCGGTAAAAAATGCTCAGGGAAAACTTGTTGGAATTATCAGTCTTGAGCACCTTAAAGAAGTTATGCAGATTGGAGATTTTGCCGAAAGCATGCTTGCAATGGATATTATGGATCCGGCCAAAGTTACAGTAAAGCCTTCTACAACACTCCCTGATGCATATGCTATGTTTGAAGAAAATGATATTGATGCAATGCCGATTGTGGACACCGATGGAGATACCTTAGGTATTCTGGAAAAAACTACGGTAGATCATTATCTGCACACAAGGATAATCGAATTGAACCGTAAGCTCGACGAGCTTGACAGGTGAGACATGACCAATTTTGAACTGGCCGGACAGATTTTGATTCTCGTAATCTTGCTGGTCTTTTCGTTTATAATGAGTCGATATGATTTAAGGTCTCTTGCTGTTCCAAACTGGCCGTATTTTGTCGGTTACATATTGATTTTTCTTGTTCGGATTATTTTTTATACTGCTACGGTTTACTTAAATCTGCTTAGTGCTTTTATACTGTTTGATTTATATTTTGCTGTACGTCTTATTACAAAAAACAAACTTGGAAAGGGCGATGTCTTTTTTGGACTATTTCAAGGACTTTGTCTTGCGCCAAAAGTATTATGGATTTGTGTTGCTGTAGAAGTTCTTGCTGCTTTCTTTTATGCAATAATTCGTTTTAAAACAATAAAAGGGATAAAATTTGCATTTATCCCTTTTATGTCTATTGGGCTTTTAACAGCCTTTTTGATTGATTGGTTTGTGATTTAGTTGTTGCTGCCACCGTTTGGACAATCGCAGCCTTCACCGCCACAATCACCCTGACCACAGCCTTCGCCACCGCAACCACCGCAGCCTCCACAGCCACCCTGATTCTGAAGTCTATCCAATTCTTCCTGTGTTGCATCACGAACTTCAACAACTTCAATTTCAAAATTTAAGGTTTTGCCGGCCATTTCGTGGTTGCCGTCAATCTTAATCGAATCACCATCAATTTCTACAACCCTTACGATTGTAGGACCACCAGGTGTCATCACCTGAAAATGCATACCAACTTCAATAGGAGCATCAAGCTCAAAACGGTCGCGTGTAACCTGAGCTACAAGACGCTCATCACGTTCACCGTAAGCATCTTTTGGCTCAATTGTGCATGAAAATATATCTCCAGGAGCTTTGCCTTCAAGCTGAGCTTCAAGACCAGGAATTAAATATCCACGTCCGTGAATATAGCCAAGAGGTTCAAGTCCAACAGAAGAATCGAGTTGAACCCCGTCTTTATCTCTAAGTGTGTAGTTGATAGCAGCGAATTTATCTTTAGTTATTGTCATTTATACCGGAAATCCCATTTCATCAAAATTTTGAGCATTGTCCTGAATAACTTCTGTAATTTCTGGACAAGCATCCTTAAGGTAACGTTCTATACCCATTTTTAGAGTCATAAGAGCCATAGGACAATTTCCACATGCTCCTGTAAGATTCAGATGAACGCGCTTTTCTTCATCAATACAAACAAATTCCATGTCGCCGCCATCTGCCTGTAACTGAGGTCTGAACATTTCCAGAGCCTCTTTAACTGTTGCTTCTACATCATCCATACAACACCCCCATAAAAAAATCTAAATAAACCCTTTATAAAGATAATATAATTTTATAAAAAAGTCATCGAAACATCTTTGTTTTTAATGGAAAAACAGAAATTTATACGTTATAATCTAATTATGTTTTTAAGTATTATTCTTCCTGTTCTTCTTTGCTTTGTCCCATTAATTATCTTGTTTTTGATTTTTGCCCTGGGCTTAAAAATCAAGGCAGGACATCTTGCAATTGCAGTTTTATTAGGATTGGCTGCGGTTCTCCCAATTTCGGTAATACAGTTTTTCCTGCCTTCTCTGAATATACTTAGTTCTCAGCCAATTATTCGCGAAATATTAAAATCACTCTTTTTATATGGATTAGTAGAAGAAGTATTAAAATGTGTTTTTATTCTACCAATGCCAAAAAAAGAAAAAAGTGCTCTGGAATTCCTGCTGCTTGCCTTTACAATGGGTCTGGCGCTGGGTTGTTTTGAATCCATTGTTTATTATCTGGATCATTTACAGCTTGCCAATAACCGAAACGCAGAATTGATGTATGCGCCAATCTTTACAAGAATTTTCAGTTCCGATTTGATTCACATGTTCTGTACCGGTTTATGCGGTTTATTCATTTACAGCATAAGAGCCAAACAAGTCCGGATTACCTGCGTTCTTTCTGCAGTAGTAGTTCACGGCATTTACGACTTTTTTGCCGGTTTCCAGAACAACTTAAGACTGTTCGCAATCTTTGCAATCCTTCTGGCAATAGCTGAATGCAGATTAAAATATGCTGCAGTAGCGAATCCGGAAGAATAAAAAAATTATATAAATTTGCCCCTCGTCTATTGACAACATCCCCTCATTTCTTTATTATATCCCAACACGACGCGGGGTAGAGCAGTTGGCAGCTCGTCGGGCTCATAACCCGGAGGCCGTAGGTTCGAGTCCTACCCCCGCTATAAAATCTAAAAAAAGCGTTTCCTGATTAAGGAGACGCTTTTTAATTTTAACAGACATTTCTTAATTGCGGAGCTTGTAACGGCGAGTCCTACCCCCGCAAACAAATTTCAACACAAATACCCAAAATCAGAAAATTCCGCCATTCCACCACTTTGCCTTGTAGAATAACAAAACAGCGCAAACCTTACGCCAACAAACTGGTCAAGCGTATACCTCAATTGCACAGCCTCTGTTAATTCAACAAAATCATTTTTGTTTGTATCGTCATCATTTAATAACCTGTAGCTCATCCAGACCTTCTGCTGTGGTTTTGTGAGATCAAAACGAAGCTTGAGTTCAACTTCTGGGGTTTCCAGAGGAATTTCGGTGATAATTTTTGGAGGTTCGGTATCAAAAACACCCATGGACCATGGAGTATAAGGAATTTTATGTTCAGCCTGAACAAGATAGAACTTGCCCTCGCGCTTGGTGACGGCTATAAAACCATATTCGCCTTCTAATGCGGCAAGACCTGCAAAATCACCATCATTTATTTTACAGGCGCTCAGTTTTACAGTTCCGGTGCAGTGTTCTGAAAAGGTTCGCTGTGTCAAAGCGTTTGCTGCCTGCGTGATGTTTACAACTGTCTTTTTTGTTTGAATTGTATAACGGGAAGGTTCAATAGAGCAGGCACTTGTATCCGGAATATGATTCCATTGCCAGGCTGGATTTGTAAAATCATTGCTCCAGAGAGGAGTGTATTTGTAATCGGGTTTGTTGTCTAAAACTTTTACGGTTGTTGGTGCAATCTGCTCACAATTGTTAGTTTGACCAAACATAGGAAAGCCGTCTGCACCAAAAGTTACCGGCACTAAAACAGGAATGCGGCCTAAAGCTCCATGATCCTGGAAGAGGATTCCAAACCAGCTGCCGTCCTTATCCTGAACGATTCCTCCCTGTGCAACACCGCTGTTCCAGTTTCCTAAATCAGAACAAAGTACATCACTGCCTGTGTAAGGACCGTCAATTTTATCAGAAACAAAACAAGCCTGAGTCCGCATTTTTCCCTTTGGTATGTGGATCATAAAATTATAATAGCGTCCGTTTATTTTGTAGAGATGACTTCCTTCATAACCAAGAATGCTTTCTTCGGGATTATCCTGAATGATAACTTTATTGATTCCATCTTTTTTGGGACCGCTCAAATCTGGTTCAAGTTGGGTAAGACTAACATTCATGTTTCCGTGAACAACATAAACGCTGCCGTCATCATCCCAGAAAAGCG
>JAILBH010000023.1 GCA_024681195.1 Treponema sp. | reverse complement strand
AGCAGCCTTCATCTGTGCCGTCATTTTTTCTATTGTCTGCTCTGCCTGTCCCGAAAGAAGGCTCGTGATTTCCTGGATGTTTTTTTGATATTCAACTTTATCTATTTTTCCGCAGCAGGGAGCTTTGCATTGCTTCATGTGGTAATAAAGGCATGGAGTTTCCCTTTTGTGAAGTGTGCGGCAGTGTCTTACCGGATAAAGGCGATAAATGTTTTCTATGAAAGTATCGAGCGCATTTACATTAGGGTAGGGACCAAAATAAAGGGAACCATCCTGCAAAATCCGGCGTGTACGGAATATTTTTGGAAAATCTTCGTTTGTAATACGCAGAACAGGGTAGGACTTTCCATCTTTAAGACAGATATTGTAACGGGGACTATGCTGCTTTATAAGATTGTTTTCAAGCAGAAGGGCCTCGTATTCGTTTGCGGTGGTTATGTATTCTATGGAAGCCGCTCTTGAGACCAGGAGCCTTGTTTTTGTGGTTTTTTGACCTGTAAAATAGGAAGTAAGGCGGTTTTTAAGGTTTTTTGCTTTTCCAACATAAATAATCGTTCCTTCTTCATTGCGCCACAGGTAAACACCGCTGGATTGAGGAGCTTTTAATGCTGTTTCATGCAAAATATTCCGAGCCATATATTTTATAAAATTATATCAGATTTTTGCAAATTATGCCGATAGTTTAAGCAGGTACCTATATGAAAAAATTCTTAAAAAAGACTGCGCTTTTTGCGGCGGTCTGCGTGATTTTTACAGTCAGTAATACTGCTGTTTTTGCGGAATCTAAACAAATTGTCCTCGGTGGAAAGAACGGCTGGCCCGTTTTTCAATATGAAGATAATGTAACTACCGGAAAAGGACGTTTTGGTTACGATTGTATTGAGCTTGCAACTAATTCCTTTGTATTTGATGAGTATACAGACCTCCTGATTGACTTTGAAGACGAAAATTCTCCTGTTTCTGCAGGTTATTATGACGTTGTTTCGAACAATCTTAAGGTTTCTAACGGTTCCCTGATAGAAAAATCAGCCGGTTTGAGCCGAAACATTGGTGGTTTAAACCTTTTTGGTAAGCCGGGCACCTTTTTTGGTTCAGAAGGCTTTATGGGCTCTTTTTCGATTGAATTCTGGCTTTGTCCTTCTCTTGCAGAAAACGGCGAAGTTATTTTGAATTGGGAAAGTTCTAAAAACGTACATGGACGCCTTGTTTACCAGCTTTTGAACTGTATTTTTGAAGGCGGCCACCTTGACTGGACAATTTCTAATCTTTTTGATTCTTATGCAGGACCGGATGGCAACGGAGAATTCCATTTAAAAGGTTCTTCTACAATAATTCCGGATACCTGGTCTTATCATGCCCTGTCTTTTGACTGCGAAACCGGCATTCTTGAATATCTTGTAAACGGTGTAACAGAAGATCTCAAATATATTACTTCAAACGGAAAAGAAAGCGGAGAAGTTTCTCTTATTATTATGGGAACTCCTGCTCAAGTAGAATTCTGTAAAGAATATACCGGCAAAATTGATGAAATCCGTATTCTTAGAAGACCTTATACGCCTCCGGATTATCAGTCTGCAGAGGCAGCGGGAGCTCTTGGAAGAATGCTTTATAAGCCGATGGGTGGACGCTTTGAAACAAAGCCTATTGTAGTTTCGACTGGAGCAATATTAAATTCTCTTACTGCCGAAATGAGCGAACCTTCGCAAACAGAAGTGAGCTTTTATGTTCGTTCCGGCGACAACTACTTTAACTGGACAGATTCATATCCTGAATGGAAGAGTGTAGAAAGCGGAAAGCCAATTACAGGAGTTTCGGGAATGTACTTTCAGGTTATGTGCGAGCTTTATCCGGACGGGAATGGGGTTGTATCTCCATCTGTAACACAAATTTCGCTGGATTTTGAAGAATTGCCATTACCTTTGCCGCCTTTTACTGTAAAAGCTCAGGCTGGGAACGGCAGCGTTACCTTAAGCTGGAATTATTCTGTAGATGAAACCGCCGGCGGTTATTACATATATTATGGAAATAGGCCTGGTGAATATCTTGGGCGAGTAGCCCTTGAAGGACCATCACCGATAAATGTTGGAAATACAACCTCATTTACTTTGACTGGACTTGAAAACGGAAAGATTTACTACTTTGCAGTTGCTTCGTGGTCGTCTCTTGATGATAGAATAACGGGGCCTCTTTCAAAGGAAGTTTTTGCAAGGCCAATGCAAAAGCTGGGAAAATAGGGAGTGGAGAATATGGCAAAGAAATTTGTTAATAATGTAAATGAAAAAAATCTGGTTTTAACAAGAGCACAGGGAGCAGTAATTTCGCGGGATTTTCCTACTGCGGCCAGATTATATAAGCAGCTTTTAAAAGATGATCCGTCTAATGTTGATTATCTTAAAGAGCTGGGTTCTATCTATGTAAAAAATGGTGAGGATGCAAAGGCCATTCCTTATTATGAACAGATAATCACCTTCTATCCGCATTATATTGATGCAATGACGAGTCTTGGTGCAATTTATCGTCGTCTTAAAAAATATGAGGAATCAATTGAGATTCTTGAGCGTGCTGTTGATGAAGGCCGCCAGTCTGCCGACGTTAATTATAATCTTGGTTTTACTTACCGCGAGATGGGAAACTGGGATGATGCTATTGAAGCATTCTCTTCTGTAGTTAATGAAAATCCATCGGACGTACTTGCTTACAATCACCTTGGTGCAATCTACCTGGAGAAAAAGGATTATCAAAAATCAATTGCATCTTTTAAGCGCGGACTTCAGATTGACCAGAACCATCCTATTTTGAACTATAACCTTGCCCGCTGTTACAGTAAGGCAAAAATGTATTCAGATGCAATCCGCTGTTTTGAAAACGCTCTTAAAGCAAAGCCGGGTTGGGTAGACGCAATCAAAGATTTTAGTTCTCTTTTGGTAAAGTGCCAGAAATCTAAAGAAGCATCGGACCTTGTTAAACATTCTATTGAACTTTATCCAAATGATGTAAAGCTTCTTTCCATGCTTGGAAGTATTTACCTGGATCAGTTTGACTATGATTCTGCAGAAAAAACTTTTAAACGTGCAAAAAAGGTCGATGACCAGAATATTCAGATTCTTGCAGGCCTTGCAGAAGCTCTGGAAAAAGGTGATAAGCCGGATGAAGCTCTTGAGAATGTTCTTGATGCGCTCGAAATTGCTCCAGACGACAAGGACTTAAAGAAAAGATATGTTCAGACTCTGCTTTCTGCAAATCAGATTGAAGCAGCCGGTACAAACGTAAAAGAGCTTTATGAAGATGATAAGGAAGATCCGCAGGTTCTTGATTTGTACGGACAGTATCTTATCTGTAATAATGACGAGGCACAGGCCGAAAAGGTTTATGATAAAATTACAGAATTGAATCGCAACTATAAAGATCATCTTTTGTCTGCTGCAAACCGCCTTAATCAGGTTGGTGATAATGATAATGCAGAAAAGAAGGCAAAGGAATTTGTTGCAAGAGATATGCGTAATCCTGCCGGCTATAATATGCTTGGAAAGATTTATACTGCTACAGGCGACCTTCAGGGGGCTATAGATTCTTATAACAAGAGCCGCAACCTTAGACGCCCGAATATTCTTGCAGACAAGCAGATTGATTATCTTACAACCCTTTCTGAAAAACCTATTGTACCGGAAGAACCTGTTGCAGAAGATGAGGTTCTTGAGCAGGAACCAGTTGAAGAACAGGCTGAAGAAGCAACTGAAGCAACAGAAGAATCTCCTGCCGATGAAAACTTTGACTTTGGTTCAATGGGCGAAAACGTTCCTATGCAGGAAGCCCTGCAGGAAGAAGAAGAGGATTTCTTTGAAGACGATGAGTCAAAAGAAAACCTTGAAGAAGAACTTGGAACAGATGAAGAGGTTTCTCCATTTGATGTTGAAGATGAACCTCTTTCTGATAAGGAAAAGCTTGTTGGTATAAAGGAACCGGAAGAAGATGAGATCGGTCCTGTAGACACAAGTGCAGGTTTTGAAGAGCCTAAATTTACCGGGGATGGAGAACGCGAAGAAGAGCCGTCTGTTTCTGATATGCTTGATAATGTTGACAGCGACAACTTTGACTTTGACCAGTTTGATGATACTACCGTTCATGATGAAGAACCCGAAGAATTTGATATTAATTCTATGCCGGATCCTTTTGCAAATGCTCCACAGGGTGCTGGTGCTGATTCTGGTGCGGGGCGGCAGCCTTTACCACCGCAGGAGCCTGTGCCACAGCCGGAGCTGGTTCCGCAGCAGGAAGCTCCAGCTCCTATGCCAGCTCCGGTACAGGATGCACCTGCAGCTCCTTCTCCTTCTTATGCTCCAACAATGATGGAAACTGCTTCTATGGCAATGGATACTGTAAAGCGTGCAAACGAGCTTGCACATCAGAATGCAGAAGAGCAGAAGCTTTTGGATCAGCAGCGGGTTGAGCAGATGGAAAGAATGGAGCAGCAGCATGCAGATGAAATGGAAGAAATGCGCCAGAAGGTAGCCGCTCTTGAAGAAGAAAATGCAATTCAAAAGGCAAGCCTCCAGGAAAACAGCGCAAAGAGTCTCATGAGTACTGCAGAAGAGCTGCTGCCTACAATTGAACGTATTCTTAATGATGATGATACTGCTCTGGAAAATGCGGAAGAGATTGAGCTCTTTAAAAAGCTGCTTGAGCTTTGCGAATATCTTCCGGAAGAAGAAAAAGCAGAATTTATGGCAAGTCCAATCCGCATGGAAATTGAATATCTTATTGCAAAAATGTCTGGAATTCCGGGGCTTTTAAAGACTGCACTTTCTCTTAAAAAGAGTGGTGTGCTTAGCGAAGGAGAGGAAGACGAAAAAGCTTATGCAGTTATTTCGGATAAGAATTTTAACGTTACTAACCATGAGCTTCGCAAGGTATTTAAGTGCATGAAGACTCTGTCTGATGGACTTGATGATCCTTATCTTGCAGATGCAATGTGTAACCGCATAGACTCAGTTCTGGAAAAAATTGAACTTGCCGAAAACAGCATTCAGATTTTCTAAAGGATTATAATCCGCGAATGAGTTAGAACTTCGTGCCCGTTCTCTGTGATGAGCACGTCGTTTTCTAATCTTGTTCCGCCAATTTTTTCATCGTAAAGACCTGGTTCCAGAGTCAAAATCATTCCCGGTGTAAAGCAAAGCTCAGAAGCAGTTTTGGTGCTTACTCGTGGATATTCGTGAATCTCAAGACCAATGCCATGTCCCAGAGTATGCGGCATCTTTCTTTTTTCTTTGGCAAATACAGAATCTGCCTTTTTTGCTGCTTCCTGAATTGTGCGTCCCGGAATATAAAGCTTAAGACATTCGTCATAGGCTTTTTGTACAAGGGCGAGCTGCTTTTTCTGTTCAGAGGTAAGTGGACCTTTTGCAACTGTAACTGTTGTGTCGCTGGTGTAGCCTCTGTAAACAACTCCAAAATCAAGAATTGAAAGTCCCTTTGCAGGCCACTGGGCATTTGTATAATTTGGAAAAGCATGAATTGCAAAGCTTCTTGAAGGGCCGGCAGCAAGTGTGTCAAAGCCTGTTCTTTCACAACCATGTTCGCGGCATTCCTTTTCTATAAACAAAGCTACATCTGATTCTGTTTTAATACTTCCGTCTTTAATCTTTTCTTCAATCTTATCAATAATCAAGTCTCCGATTCTTGCTGCTTCTTTTGTGCATTCAATTTCGTAATCATCTTTACATACGCGGCAGTTGAGCGTAAATTTGTGTGCTCCATCTTCTTTGCAGCGGCAGTCGTAATTATTAAGTGCATCAATAAAATGCAGATAATTCGGATAAGAAAGATAGGGAGGTAACTCAACCTTGCTGTTCATCCCGTGTGTATAACCCACATTTAAAATTGCACGAACGGCATCTATGTCTTTGTTCTTGTATCTTGTGTAAGGCACAAGCTTATCGTAAAAAGCATTTTTCTTTGCAAGATTTTCATCCCAGGCAATAAGATAGGTAAAGCCGTCGCTAAAAAGAATAACAATTGCATCACAGTTGTGGCCGGTTAAATATGGAATTGCAGGGTCTCTGTGTTCTTCTGAATCTATGTAAACTACAGCACCAATGTTATTTTCGCTAAGGTAGGCTGCAATCCGTGCACGGCGTGCTGCAAATATATTTTTCATATCTTCTGTTGTGTATTTTTTCATCTTTAGCTCCTGCGTCGTTTCATTCCTCGCAATGACATAACAATTTCATCTTTGGTAACAACCAGCTCCAGTACTCCAATTATTGCAAAAATAACTGCAAGGATTGCAAGTGGAACTCCTGCGCTGATAAGTCTTCCATGTCCTGCAAATGTATTGAGCAGAACAGGACGAAGGAACCAGCATGGAACAGCTGCAATTACAGACATTACTGTAATCTTGAGTGCATAAAGCAGATTGCTTATAACTATACGGCGGGTTTCCATTGTGCCAAGCTTTTTCATAAAAATAAAAAGGAACACGGTATTTATAAAGCTTGCAATACTAAGGGCACATGCAATTCCGTTTCCGCCAAAGGGTTTTGTAAATACCAATACAAGCAGGATATTTGCTCCAAAGCTTATAATTCCGGCAAGGGTTGGCAGCTTGGAATTTTTCTGCGCATAAAAAGCAGGCCCAATTATTCTGTTGAGCGCAATAAAGACAAGTCCCGCAATATGAAAGCGGAATTCTCCAAGCGTAAGCTCGACGGACCGCTCATCAAACATATTGTTTTTGTAGACAAGGGTTATAATTTCTCTGCCGGTTACAAGAGAGTAGGCTGTTACAGGAATGGAAATTACAATCATAATCTTCATTGCCTGAATGAGCAGTTTGTTAAAGTCTTCCCATTTTTCGTTGGTAGCAAGACCACTCATATCAGGAAGAATTACAGTTCCAATAGTAACTGCAAAAATACCAAGAATTAATTCCTGTAGTCGCAGACTAAATCCAAGACTGGAAGTAATTCCTTCTCCTGCGCGGTTAGCCATTGCTGTAGAAACTGCATCATTAAGCTGGTAGGCAGCCATACCTATAATTGTAGGAATGACCAGTGCAATTACTTTACGGGTTCCCGGGTTAGAAAAGGTTTTACGCAGTGAAATTAATCTTGCATGAAAGCCTGTCTTTTTTATAAACGGCCACTGAAACAATGCCTGGACAGCACCACCACTTACAACTCCAATTGCCATAGCACGGGCAGGGTTTTCTGTATGAGGAGCAAGCAGGTAGGTTCCCAAAACTACAATTCCGTTGAATAAAACAGGAGTAAAGCCAGAAGGAGCAAAAATCTTACAGCCATTTAAAATTCCCTGAAAAAGTGCCGCAATAGAAATAAAGACCAGGTACGGAAACATTATACGGGTCAGATATGTAATTTCCTGTTTTTGTAAGAGCCAGTACTGGACCTGCTCCATATAGTTTGAGGCCCCCGTATCAACAGGTTTTTTACAGAAAAATGCCGTCAGCAGTGGAGTAATAATAACACCTAGAACGACAATGCAGGTTGTTAAAAAAGAAACAAGTGTTGCAGTACTGTTTATAAATTCCTGAGTATCCTTGAGGTTTTGTTCATCTTTTCCCTTTTCAAGATAAGATTTAAAAGTTGGAACAAAGGCAACTGTTACCGAGCCTTCTGCAAAAAGCTTTCGCAAAAGATTTGGAATAAGAAAAGCAACCGAAAAACAGTCTGAATAAAAGCCTGTTCCAAGAAAAGAAGCCTTTGTCATTTCTCGTATGAGTCCCATAATACGGGAAGCAAAGGTCATGAGCGAAAGTACCAGCCCGGAACGGACAATGGAACGTTTTGGCTTTACAGTTTCTACAGCATCATTTTTTTTCATATTATAAGAATAATAAGATTGCGAAATTTGTTCAATTGTTTTACAATAATAGGATATAGTACAAATCCCCTATGTTTTTTGGAGGAGCCCGATGCCCGCAAAAAAAGGTCTTTTTTCAAAGGTAGGAAAGACAAGAATCGTTCCGCTTGGCCTTAAGATTCTTATTATCTTTATTACCATTATTCTGCTTTCAAATTTTGCTACTAATTTTCTGTCTGTTCAGCTTTCAAAACGACAGATTATTAATTTGACCAACACAATCATGGTTGAACAGCTTAAAGAGCTTTACTCAAACTCATCAAATCAGTACCAGATCTACAATTATTCAGATGATAAGGAAGGATCTGTAGAAGCTCTTCAGAAGGTTGCTAAATCTGGTTTTTCCAACAAGAACAGTGTTGCTATTGGTGTAATGCCGGACGGTTCAATTCAGTTTTCTGCAAGTAATAACCGTCATGCAAAATGGGAGATTTTCACAGATAAGGATACCCTCAAACAGCTCAATGATGACTTAAATAATGATATAAAAGAAGGTTCTGTTTCGTTCCAGAATCATGATGGAGAATATTTTGGTGTTTATAAATACCAGGAAGAATGGGGATACTTTCTTATTCGTGCAGAAAAGCGTTCGGATCTGGATGAAAATACAAAGAATGTTTATCTTTATACAACCATAATTATTATTGTTCTTACAATCATATTCGTGTTGATCGGATGGCTCATTCTGCGTCACGAATTTGCTCCGGTTACGAAGATTACAGAAGACCTTTATGAAATGCAGCAGCACAAGCAGCTTGAGCTCATTGATCTTTCGGATGCGCGAAACGATGATATTACTTATCTGGCTGCATCATTCAACTCGCTTTCTTCTTCGGTAAACAACCTGCTTGGAACCTTCCAGAAATTCGTTCCAAAGGACGTTGTTGCCAAAGCTTATACAGATCAGGGAATCGGACTTGAAGGAAGTCAGCGTGAACTTGCAATGCTGTTCTCTGATATCAAGAGCTTTACCTATCGTACAGAAACTCTTGGTAACGATATTATTGACGTTTTGAACGTTCACTATAACCGCGTTATTCACAATGTTCATGAAAATGCCGGTGTAGTAGGTTCTATTATTGGTGATGCAATTCTTGCAGTTTACGGAACTTTGGAATCTCGCCACAGTAAATCTTATAATGCAATTCTTGCTGCCTGGGATATTACTCATGCAACAGCAAGTCTTAGGCAGACAATGAAGCTTCGACGTGAAGAAATTGAAAAGAAACGCAAGCTTACAGAATCTGAGGAAAAAATCTTTATTGCAGTTTCTCTTGATGTTGGTGTTGGTATTGATGGTGGTAATGTATTCTACGGAAACATCGGTTCAAACGAACACATGGCAAATACTGTAATTGGTGATAATGTAAACTCAGCATCCCGTCTTGAAGGACTTACCAGAGTTTATCATCTGCCGGTTATTGTTTCTGCTTATATTAAGGACGAGGTTTTGCAGGAAACAGCACGCTATAAGTTCTTTGAAATTGATACAGTACAGGTTAAGGGAAAAACTCTTGGAAAGAAGATTTATTTCCCATTTGATACAAACGAAATGGATAAGGAATTGCTTCCAAAGTATGAAACCTTTGAAATTGGTTTACAGGCCTACTATGACGGCGATTGGAAAACTGCCCGCAAACAGTTTAAGAACGCAGATTTACCGGAACTCACAGAAGTATTCTTCGAAAGAATGGGTAATAGAGGTGCTCCGGAAGGATGGAATGGAATATGGGCAATGACGACAAAATAAAAGGGACGGGTAAAGATATGCAGACTAATGAACAGAGACACAAGGAAGTATTGCTCTTCTTAAATGAAGAATTGAACCGGCTCCAGACAACTAACTCGACCGATTCCTATGACCTTGTAAGAGAATACGCAAAAACAAAAAAGAATAAATCACCTTTTTCTTTTCTGCTGCTTTTTGGAACCCTTGTAATTGTATTCCTTGCAGCCTGGGGAATTTCTGCCGGAATTAAAAAGCAGAACCAGGAAATTAAGGTAAACCTTGAAGAATTTGAAGGACTTAATATTAAGAACCTGCTCGATTCCGTTTCAAAGGTTCAGACAAACTACGATAATGCAATGAAAAACAGAACAAACATTATTTCGGATCGTGACCTTGCCATTAAAAAGGCAGAAGAAACAAGAGATAATGAACTGTTCCTTATTGAATCGTTAACCCTTAGCAAAAAGGAAGAGGCAAAAAGAAAAGCAGCTGTTCTTGAAGAATATGAAAAGACTCTTCAGCAGATAAAAGATGAATATGACCCGCAGATTATGCTTGCCGAAAACGAGCTCGCTGAATATAAGAAGCAGCTTGATGAGTATGATACTTCAAAAATTGAAGCAGCCCGACAGCAGGAGCAGGCACTGGACAGTGAACGTCGTCTTCATCAGTTGGAAATTGATAAGATTTCTGAAAATTATGAACAGCGTATAAAAGACATCCAGGCTTCTTATGCACAGGAACGTCAGAACAATGCAGATAATATAAGACGTTCTGTTACCGAGGTTTCGCAGAAGTATCTTCAGGAAATTGAAACCCTTGATCCGGATTTGACTAATACCAGTTCGCAGGGAATTGTACATACAGTAAACGCTTCTACCTACGAACCTTTTGATTCTGAAAAATTTGTAGAAGAAAATGGAATTAAGGATGAATCTGTAATAATCAGTCTTACAGCATATCAGCAGGATTACAACAGATATAACAGCGTTACAGCTCCATTCCAGACAATCCCATATAAAAAATCTTTGCCTGATTATTTTACGGCTGCACAAAACCTTGTAGATAAGATGGGCGCAACCTTTGGAGACTCTGTACTTAAGTTTAATAAAGAAAAGGTTGAGCTTAATTCAAGAATTGCTACATTAAACAAGCAGATGGCTCAGCAAAAGGCCGATAATGAGGCAGAAGTAGCAGGTCTTAAACAGGATTTTGCAAAGCAGAAGGCCGAGCTTGCAGAAGATTTTGTTCAGATTTATGACGGAATTCTGGCAAGCGCAAAGGCTTCGGCTGTTGTAATTTCGGCTCATGATAAAGAACATATCCGTATTTATATAGTTCCTGCTCAGCGCGACCATATTACCGAAAACGGTGTTGGTGCCGAAATTAAAGCTTCTAAAGGTGTAAAGGGAATTGTAAAGCCGATTGCCGATGAACCGGGCTTCTACCTGTTCGGAAATGCTTTGGATAAAGCCGGAAACCCAGTCGACTTTAACTTTGACCTGATTTCTGCCGGTCAGATAGTTAAAATTTCTGCAAAATAGTCTTTTTGATTGAAAGTTTACCATATAATTGTTAAATTATATGGTATGGAATCTACAGAAAGAAATACTCCGCTCCCAATTCGTATTGGTATAGATATAGGCTCAACAACCGTTAAGGTTGCAATCCTTAACGATGAAGATAAATTAATCTATGGCGACTACCAGCGTCATAGAGCAGATATTCGTAATACAATCATAACAGTTGTAAACAAAGCTCTTGATTTTCTGGAAAAGGAATGTCCGGCAGGTCAGGAACAGACTGTAACTGTAAAGGTTACCGGTTCAGGTGGCCTTTCTGTTTCTCAATGGCTTAATGTTCCTTTTGTTCAGGAAGTTATTGCTGCTACAACTTCTGTAAAAAAACTTATTCCTCAGACAGACGTAGTAATTGAACTTGGTGGTGAAGATGCCAAGATTACATATTTTAAAGGCGGCGTTGAGCAGCGAATGAATGGAACCTGTGCGGGAGGAACCGGAGCATTTGTTGACCAGATGGCTGCATTGCTCGAAACAGATGCAATGGGACTTAATGAGCTTGCAAAGGGTGCAAAACAGATTTATCCTATTGCAGCCCGCTGTGGTGTTTTTGCCAAAACAGATATTCAGCCGCTTATTAATGAAGGTGCCCGCCGCGAAGATATTGCAGCTTCAATTTTTCAGGCAGTTGTAAGCCAGACAATCAGTGGTCTTGCCTGTGGTAAACCTATCCGTGGTAATGTTGCATTCCTTGGTGGTCCGCTGCACTTTCTGGATCAGCTGCGTCAGAGTTTTATTGATACTCTCAAGCTCAAGCCGGAGGAAGTTATTGTTCCCGAAGATTCCCAGCTTTTTGTTGCAAGCGGCTGTGCTTTTAGTGCAGAACGCAAATTTTCCGGCATTGCAGAAGACTTTGAATTTCCTACAATAAAGCAGTTCCGTGACAGCCTCAAAAATCTTGTAGGGGCCGAGCTTAGCGAAGTTCAGCGTCTGGAACCATTGTTTAAAAACCAGGCAGAGCTTGATGAATTTGAAGTTCGCCATTCAGAGCAGAAGGCAAAACGCGGTGACCTGGAAAAAACACACGGCCCTGTTTTCCTGGGTCTGGATTCAGGTTCTACTACAACCAAAGCTGTTCTTGTAGATAAGGATGGACGAATTTTATGGAGCTTTTATGCTCATAATCAGGGAAATCCTGTTGAGCTTGCAGTCCGCGTTTTAAAAGATTTATATGCAAAGCTTCCAAAAGATGTTTATATTGCACGTGCCGTTTCTACAGGTTATGGAGAAGCTCTTTTTCAGGCTGCTCTTGGTGTAGATTCCGGTGAAGTAGAAACAATTACACATTTCCGTGCTGCAAACTTTTTTGTTCCCGGCGTAGAATTTCTGCTTGATATTGGCGGTCAGGATATGAAGGCGCTTCGCATGAAGGATGGGGCAATTGTTTCAATCCAGTTGAACGAAGCCTGTTCTTCGGGTTGTGGTTCCTTCCTTGATAACTTTGCAAATACAATGGGAATGGATGTAAAGGAATTTGGTAAGATTGCACTTATGGCCCAAAAGCCTGTTGATCTTGGTTCCCGTTGTACCGTATTTATGAACAGCCGTGTAAAGCAGGCTCAGAAGGAAGGTGCATCTGTTGCCGACATTGCAGCCGGCCTTTCTTATTCTGTAATTAAGAACGCACTGTTCAAAGTAATTAAGCTTCGCAAGGCAAGTGATATTGGTACAAAGGTTGTTGTACAGGGTGGAACTTTCTTTAATGATGCAATTCTCCGCGCTTTTGAAAAAATTGCCGGTGTAGAAGTTTATCGTCCTGATGTTGCGGGGCTTATGGGGGCATACGGTTCTGCCTTAATTGCCTGTGACCAGTGGCAGGATTTGATGATGCCTCAGCCTGGAGAGCCGGAAGGTACTGTTCATGATGTGCGGTCACATCTTGCTACACTCGAACAGCTGGAAAATTTCCATGTAGATCTGGAGCTCCGCCGCTGTGGTAAGTGTCAGAATAACTGTCTGCTTACAATCAATACCTTCTCTACAGGTACAGAAAAACGAACCTTTATTACAGGTAACCGCTGTGAAAAGGGTGCAGAAATAGAAGATCAGAAAACTCACAAGATTCTGGATGCAAGCAATAAGACTAATACCGGTCTTGATGATGATGATGCAGGTCCGCTTCCAAATCTTTTTGAATGGAAGACAAAGAGACTTTTCCATTATGTACCACGCAAACCCGAAGATGCACCTCTTGGTGATGTAGGAATTCCTCGTGTACTTAATATGTACGAAAATTATCCGCTGTGGTTTACCTTCTTTAATGAGCTGGGCTTCCGCGTAATCTTGAGTCAGCGTTCAAGCCGCAAAGTTTACGAAAAAGGTCTTGAAACAATTCCGTCAGAGTCTGTTTGCTATCCTGGAAAAATAAGCCACGGACATGTAGAGTCTCTTCTTCAGCGTGGAATTAAATTTATATTTTATCCATGCGCACCATATGAAAAAATTGAAGACGCCGGAGCCGGAAACCACTACAACTGTCCTATTGTAACAAGTTATCCGGAAGTTCTTAGAAATAATATTGAAGTTTTAAGACAAGATCCGTCTATTCTTTTTATGGATCCGTTCCTGCCTATTTATGATAAAGAAGCACTCGCTGAACGACTTTGCGAAGAGCTTTTGCCAAAGTTTACAACGCTTACAAAAGAAAAGATTTTTGACGCTGTAGATAAGGCCTGGGCAGAGCAGGAAAAATTTAAGATAGATATTCAGCAGGCAGGAGAAGAAGCTCTTGAAGAAGTAATCACAAAGGGCGGAAGCGGTATTGTTCTTGCTGGACGACCTTATCACCTTGATCCCGAAATTAATCACGGTATTCCGGAGATGATTCACGGACTTGGTCTTGCTGTATTTACCGAAGACTCAATCGCTCATCTTGGAAAAATTGAGCGTCCGCTCAGAATTGTAGACCAATGGACTTATCATAACCGACTTTACAGGGCTGCTCAGTTTGTTTCAGAAATGCCTTCGCTGGAGCTGGTTCAGCTTACATCTTTTGGCTGCGGACTGGATGCCGTAACCGCAGATCAGGTTGATGAAATTCTGCGTGCTAAAAACAGAATGTACACTCTTATTAAGATTGATGAGGGAAGTAACCTTGGTGCAGTACGAATCCGTATCCGCTCGCTTATTGCAGCTGTAAAGGCCCGTCGCCGTAATAAGGTAAAACAGACCTTCCGTACATCTGCTTATTCACGAGTTATATTTACAGAAGAGATGAAGTATACACATACAATCATCGCTCCTCAAATGTCGCCAATTCATTTCCGCCTTCTTAAAAAAGCCTTTGAATCTGCCGGCTATAATTTTGTAGTTCTGGAAGCAGTAGATCCTAAGGCTGTAGATGCCGGATTGCGTTTTGTAAACAATGACGCCTGCTATCCTTCTATTATGGTTGTAGGCCAGATGATGGCAGCTTTGGAAAGCGGTAAGTACGATTTGAATCACGTGAGTCTTTTGATTTCTCAAACCGGTGGCGGCTGTCGTGCTACAAACTATATTGGATTTATACGCCGTGCTCTGAATGATGCAGGCTGGGGACATATTCCTGTAATCAGTCTTAGCGCACTTGGTCTTGAAACAAACCCTGGCTTTAAGCTTACAGTTACACTTATTGATAAGCTTGTAAAATCAGTAATGGTCGGCGACCTCTTTATGAGAGTTCTTTACAGAGTTCGTCCTTATGAAGCTGTTTCTGGAAGCGCTAATCAGCTTTATGAAAAATGGAATGCAAGGGCCGAAAAGCTCTTTAAAAATCAGGCCGGCTGGGTAGGTTATCACAAGCTTTTAAAAGGAATTGTACGGGATTTTGACAGACTTCCGCTTAAGCCAATTAAAAAGCCTCGTGTTGGTGTTGTAGGAGAAATCCTTGTTAAGTTCCATCCTACGGCAAACAATCATATTGTAGATACAATAGAAAAAGAAGGTGCAGAATGTGTAATGCCGGATCTTGCAGACTTTTTCTTCTATTCATTCTCGGTTGATATTATCCGTCATAAAGATCTTAAGCTTTCTAAAAAGAAAGAACGCCGCGCAAGAATGCTTATCTGGGCGCTGGAGCTTTACCGCAAGCAGATGAAGCTTTATCTTAAGCAGAGTAAACGTTTTGAAGCCCCTTCATCTATTTATGATTTGATGAAAGGTGTCGATGATATAGTACAGCTTGGTAATCAAACTGGTGAAGGCTGGTTCCTGACTGCCGAGATGGTTGAGCTCATTCATCAGGGAGCTCCAAGTATTGCCTGTGTACAGCCGTTTGCATGTCTTCCAAACCATGTTACCGGCAAGGGTATGATTAAGGAGCTTAGAAGAAGATTCCCGGATGCAAATATCAGTGCAATTGATTATGATCCGGGCAGTTCAGAGGTAAATCAGCTTAACAGACTTAAGCTTCTGCTTTCGAATGCGCCTGTTGGAAAACATCCTGACGAAAATGCAGAAGGTATGATAAAATTAAGTGATGGAACTCTTGTAAAGGGCGAAATCAGCAGGGCAGAGGGTGCTACCGATGTAGATCCTGCCGAATAAGGTGAGAAAAATGAAGAAACTGAACAGAACAATTCTTTGTAGTTTTATTTTACTGACTTTTGTTGCTCCAGTTTTTGCAGCTTATAATTCATGGGGAATCCCGGATTCGTCAGAAATTCGTAAAACTTTAAAGGAGCGCTGGTTTGATGCTTCGCTTGAAGCAGTGCGCATGAATCTTCCCGAAATTTATGATAATAATGCCGGACAGAAGTTTCAGGTTCGTTTGGAAGAATCAGATTCTACATATATGATTTATGTTGCTCCATGTGCAGTTATAAATGTAAAGGTTTATTCGAGCCTTGGTGTAAATAACGAACAGCAGGAAATTTATCCGGGGGATGCTCCTGGCAGCTGGGTTTTAATCTGCGATAAAAAGACCGGTTCTCCAATCCGTATCCGCTGGTATTTTTCTACAAACAGCGATGTGTACGTTCAGTTTACTCCTTATGGAAAAAGCTCTCTTGCAGATATGATTATTTTTGGAAATTATGCGGCAAAGGGTGCTCCAACCGGAGTTTCGTTCGAAGCTCTTTATTCACTTTCTTTTGAAGATATTCTTAATTTGACAGCTGTTTCTCTTCCGTGGAAGTATGTAACTGTTGATGATGATAAATACGGCAGTGTTTTACAGATGGCCGGCATGATCCAGAAAAATCTTGGAAAAATTATGTATGTGCCGGATGCAATTTATGATGAAAACAACGAGCTTGTTCAGGTTATAAGCGGCAAACCATTTACTAAGGGAGATATTGATCCTTCAAAGTTGTATCTTTCTTCTGCAGGCTTTATTAAATGGATTGCCGACGGACTTGTAGAACCTGTTGCAGGCAGTAAATTGAACAGAGCTCCTTTGCTGGTAGAAACTGTAAGTCTTAAAGAAAACGGCTACCAGGGTGTTCTTTCGCAAAAATATAATCTGTTCTTTTCTTTGAACTGGATTCGTAACGTTGCTTCGGCAATAGTTTCGGTAAATACAGGTAAGGTTTATCTGTATAAAGATTCTGGTGTAGATGTAACTGTAAATCCATTTGCTGCGGCAATTAACGGAGCAGGAACTAAAAATACAGTTACTTTTATAGAAGATTCCGGCTACGATGCAGAAGGCTTAAAGTCTCTGCTTTATATTCTTGCTGCAACAGAACCCGGAAATTTCTATTTTGGTGCAATCCGCGAGACCGACAAAACCGTATCTCCAGAGGTTAAGGTATTCAATGATTGTGTCGCATTTTTCCCATATTTTAGTAACAAATCCTTTGGTTGCTTTGTTTTTATGAATGGAAGGTCGGTTTCGCTCGAAGATTTTTGTAATCTTTATGCCGGAGATTTTGTATATCTTACAAGAGCAAGGGCTAGCGACAGATTTTTCCCGGATTAATTAAGCGATGAGGTTTAGTAAAATTTACTGTCATGAAAAATAAATCGATTTTTATCTTTTCTTTTCTGATGGCTTTGACCTTCTTTGGCGGCTCTGCTGCTTTTGCACAGGCTTCGGGGCCTTCTGAACTGGATATTTACAACGAAATTAATATTTTTTCTAATGCAAAATATTATCCTGGTGTAATTGAACAGACTGAGCTTTTGGAAAAGCTTTATCCTCAGTCTGTATTTATTGTTTCTGCCCGTATAGAAAAAGCAAATGCGCTTATAATTTTAAACCGCTATGAAATGGCAGAAGAAACCCTTGCAAAAGTTCTTTCGTCTATTCATATTGGAAACGAAGCTTATGCAAAATGCTGGTATTATCTTGGCCGCGCTAATTACTACGATAAGGATTATATCAGCGCACTTAATGCTTTTCATACAGCCTGCGAGGTAGAGAATAAGGAAAACAAAAAGGAATTTTATTATCCTTCCATTTTCTATTCCGGTCGTATCTACTTTTTTATGGAACAGTATGATAAGGCAATTCCACTTTTGGAATATGTTGTTCAAAATGGAACAAACTATACTCAGGATGAATATGACGAAATAATTCAAAAGCTTTGTTTTTCTTACAACAGTACAAGCCAGTTTGATAAGACAATAAAGCTTTTTTCTGATTTGCCAAAGGAAAGGTTTTCGGACAAGGTTTATTGTGCGCTTGCAATTTATGCAGCCGATGCTTATGAAAAAAAAGGTCAGGTAGAAAAAGCTTATGCGGTTTTGAACAGCAATGACAATCCTGAATTTAAGGAAATGCTTGCAGAATTCCGCCTGAATCTTGGCGTCGCCGCCTATTCCAAAAAAGACTATGCATCCGCCTCTTCATATTTTAAACTGGCCTCCCAATCCCAGAACGAAGACATTCTGCTCGCCGTATTTATTTACGAGCAAAAAATAGCTTTGGACACAAAAGGAACTTCCGCTGCAGCCGGAGTACGGGAGCTGCTCTTACAAAATCAGGAGCGCTTTGAAAATTCAACTTTGGAAGGCGCGTTAGATTCATATAACTCTTTGCTGCTGCACTGCCGGGCTTTTGAACTGGCTGGCGCAAAGGCTTTAACGGTGGACAAAGCTGCGGCTTTTGAGATTTATGAATTGTATCAGAAGATTAAAGCACCTGGTGCTGGAGATGCTTATACTGCGGGGTATCTGCTTTCTAAAACAGATGCAGCCCTTGCAGAAACAATTGTTGCGCCTTTTTCAAAGGATACAGATTGCGCAAAGCTTTATGCTTCACTTCTTGCAAAAAACGGAAACTATAGCCAGGCTGCCACGGAATATGAAAAGCTTAATAAAAAGAAGGCGCTTAGTTCCGACGAAAGAATTGAATATGCCAAGGTTTTGTACCGGCTCAAAAAATGGCAGGAAGCAAAGACTGAAGCACTTTCTGTAAAGCATAATCTTTCTGCATATATTGCGGGGCTCTGTGACTTTAATCTTGGAAGCTATTCAACTGCTGCAAATTATCTTAAGCAATATCCAAAATCAAAGACTGCTGTCTTTTACAGGGGCTTAAGTCTTTATAAAACGGCAGCCTACAATGATTCATATGTGGTCTTTTCTGATTACGCAAAAACTTATACAGAACGCGATTCTTTCCGCTACCGTGCCTATGAATATGCGGCTAAGTCTGCGCTCATGACTTCTCAGATTCAAAAGGCTGCGGTTATGGCTCAGGGAATGATCAGCGCTGCAATGACTCCACAGCAGCAGCAAAGCTCCATCATTTACTGTGCCGAAATTTACAGTGATAATAAAGACTATGACAGCGCACTTAAGCTGCTTTCTATTTATACAAAAGACACTGATGATTTTGCACTTCAATGTCTTATGACTTCGGCAAAGATTTACGAAAAGAAGGGCGACCTTAATAACGCAGATCAGACTTATCAGACAATTGTAAAACGCTTTGCAGGAACTCAGGCTGCCGAAGATGCTTCTTACCGCAGCGGTGAGGTCTATTATTCTGCCGGAAAGTATGCAGAGGCCGAAAGCCACTTTACAAATTATATTTACAGTTTTGTAAACGGAAAGTATTCAGATGCAGCTTATTATTTTAGCGGTGACTGTAATATGAAGCTCCAGAAATATGATCCGGCAATTATGCAGAACAATACTCTTGTTTCCAAATATCCGGACAGTATTTATTCTTATGGTGCTTATAAAAATCTTTTGCAGGCATATTATGCTCAGGAAGATTACACAAACGCCCTCATTACTGCAAGGCTGCTGGTTCAAAAATTTAAAAGCCAGGCAGAGTCCGATGGAATGGGACAGCGCATTGTGGAGCTGGAAAGAATTGTTGGTGGAGACGACCGTACAATTGTAGAAAAAACTACAGCTTATGAAAGAAACGGAAAAACCTCTACCAAAAAGGGACGCAATACAGGTTCCGAGCTTGTTCAGCTTTATATCCAGAAGGGTAATCAAAAGGAAGCTTTTGAGCTTGCAAAAGAACTTTTGAATTATCAGAAGGACTCAGATGAAATGACCTTTGCTGCACAGAATGCTGAATGTGTTGCTGTTTATTATCACGACAGAGGACAGAATCAGCAGGCAGCAGAATATTATTTAAAAGCTGCAGAATACTATAGAGCTGGTGGGGCAGGGAATGCTGATAACGCTGCTTCTGTACTTTATTCTGCTGTAGATGCATTTGTTGCTGCGGGAATGACTGGAGATGCCCGCGTTACTGCAAACCTTCTTGTAGAGCTTTATCCTGATACTAAACAGGGCAAGAAGGTTATGAATCTTTTGAAATAGGGATGGTGGAGAAAATATGAAAAAGCATTTTTTGATTAAAACAGCCTGTGCATTGATAATTCTGCTCTTATGTTCAAACGGATTTTCTCAAAGCTCACAGGAATCGCAGAGCTCACAGATTGAGCTTCCGGATTTGACTACAGTTGTAAGCTCAGATGGAGGGGACGAAGAAACAGCTCCGGCTCCAGAGTTTGAAGACGTACTCGATTATAATTTTAGTTCCGGAGACCTGGTTCCGGTTCTGCCTGCAGTTTCTGTAAATGCAGATGGAGAAGTTGCCGCTGCAGCTGCAACTTCTGATGAAAAAGATATCTATGCTTCGGGCCAGATGGGTGGCGGATATCCGGCTTCTTTTTCCGGCAATTTTGAAGTTTCAAGAATTATTGGTGCAGATCCTTTTAGTATTTCTTTTGATCACTATTCTGCTTCTGGTTTTGCAGGACATAATCTTGCAGACGGCTACAGTACAAAAAATACAGCAATAGAACTTCAGAAAGAATTTATACGTTCAAATCTTGATTTTAAGCTTTCGGGAAAATATGAAGATATTGGTAACGGGTTTCAGACAAAGGTAGAAGGCGTTGCGGCAAATAATCAGGATGCGGTTTCGGGACAGGCCGCCCTTGCCTGGAATTTTGCCCAGGACTTTAAACTGGACTTTATTATTGATTCAGAGTTTTATTATCGTTTTGCAGATATCACAAAAAATACAACAGAAGATTTTAATGTTCCTGAATGGATAATAAATACATCCAGGGTAACCGTTGATCCTGAGCTTAAGCTTTCGTGGGAACACAATGGTTTTAATGTTGGTTTTGCAGCTCTTTACAATATGGAAGCCTGGGATAAGGTAACAAACCGCGGTCAGGCTGGAATTAATTTTGCCTGGAAAAATGATAAGCTCAAAGTTTATGCAGATGCAGGTGTAGTTTTTGGAAACTATATTGGAGACAATAAGGTAATTCCTCCTTTTACTGTTGGACTTGATGCGGTCCTTCCGGTTTATTTTTCTGACAGAAAGCTTAATCTTTCTTTGACCGGAGGACTTAAGTCAAAGCGTTATACAACTTCGGAGCTGGAACGGCTTTATAATTTTTCGGGGCTCAAAGAATTTTCTACTGAGTCTTCTAACTGGTTTGGTCAGTTAAAGCTTTTGGTTCCACTCAAGGCTTCTTTTACCGGTAATGTTTCAGCCGGCTATTCTAATACAGCTTTTGGAAACGGAATGTGGACACCTGATTATACACCTCAGTCACTTACAAGTGGATTGTATGGTTTTTCTCCAAAAAATAATCTTGAGTTTTATACAGATTTTTCTTTTACCTGGAAGTATAAGCTTTTTGCAGCAACAGCAGCTTATCACGCAAACTGGATAGATGTACCGGTTTTGCAGAATAAACACACCTTCTCGGTAAGCTTCTCATTGCAGAGCCAGAAGGGACTTTGGGGCGCTTCTCTTGATACTTCTTACCTTCTTGATGCAAAAGACAACAAGCCATTAATCAATCTGGAAGGTTATATTCAGGCTTCTTCTGCCGTACGCATTGTATTAAGCGTAAATGATATGATTAAGCTTTTGGGTGCAGAAGAACGGCTTTTTGCCGGCCAGTATGCAGCCTGTACAGGAAATGCAATGCTTCTTGTTCAATTCTTGTTTTAATGATAGTTTACCAATATATATCTGGAGGATCTAAATGATAGAGACATTAAAATCTGGTGGTTTTTTGATGATTCCAATTATTCTTTGCGGAATCATTGCAACCTTTATTATAGTTGAACGCTGCATTTATTTTGCAAGCATCCGTAAGCGCGATGAAAAGCTCATGCAGAATGTAAATGCATCATTGGCTGTAGGCGACTTTGAAGCCTGTGGAGTTGCTTGTGCCCAGGCCGACACTCCAATGTCTCAGGTAATTAAAAAGGCCATAGATTGCCGCCGCTACGAAGAACGCGATATCCGTGACCTTGTAGAAGCCGAAATGGATTTTGTAGTTCCACGCTTTGAGCATTTCTTAACTCCGCTTGGAACAATTGCAAACATTGCAACCCTGCTTGGGCTTTTAGGAACTGTAACCGGTAATATCAAGGCTTTTGGTGTACTTGGAGCCGGTGGGTCAAGGGGAGATCCTGCTTTGCTTGCAGGTGCCATTGCCGAAGCCCTGGTGACAACAGTAGCCGGTTTGATTGTTTCAATTCCATCAGTAATTTTTCATAATTACTTTGTTTCGCGTGTAAACCGCAGAATTGTAGAGATGGAAGCGCATGTAACTTCCGTTGTTCTTAAATTAACAGGCCGCGTAAGATAGGGGATAAAATGAGATTAAGAAGCAAGAGGGGAAGTATCCGTTCAAATGTAGATATGACCCCGATGATTGATATAGTTTTTCAGCTCATTCTCTTTTTTCTGGTTTCTACAACCTTTGCAATTTTGCCGGGAATAAAGCTAAAGCTTCCTTCAAGTCATACTTCGGAAGGAACTTCTTACAAGGGTATTACAATCACCGCCGATGCAGATGGACTTCTTTTCTTTAATGAAAAAGAAGTTGCCTTTGAAGAGCTTGGGACCGAGCTTATTGCTTACGATACAGGTGATGTAAAAAAAGAAGACTTTCCTGTTTCTTTAGAAGCAGATTCCGAAGTTACCAACGGTACCGTAGTCAAGATTTTTGATGTAATTCGAGAAAGCGGTTACGCCGTAATAAACCTTCGCACAGCAACAGAAAAGGGCGAGTAGGGTATTATTTATGATAAAGCAGCCTTTGTTTGGACAAGACAGTTCTCCTCATAAAACAAGCTCCTTTATGGGCGGCCTCATAACTGTGTTTATCTGGCTTGTTTTAACGCTCACCGGTGTTTTTGTAAAGCTCCCGTCTCCAACTCCAAAATACAAAGAAGTGCAGATTGTCCTGGATTCTACGCCTGTAGAGGAAAAGACTAAGACAGAAGAATCTGTGGCTGCAATGAGTGCAGAAGAGGTGGCCGCGGTCTCTGAGCCTGTCGAAGTGCCAGAAATTCCAAATCCAGTTGAAACTCCTGTTGCCCAGGCAAAACCAACAGCGCCAGCTAAACAGGCGGCCCCCGCTCCAGCTAAAACACAGCCTGCAAAGCCGCAGCCTGCTTCTTCAAAAACAACTGATCCTTCCAAAAAAGTAAATTTTGATGATTATCAGTATGCAACAGATTTATCACAGGGTGTAGATTTTAATAATGTTTCAAACAAGAAACAGTCTTTTGACTGGTCACAGTTTGATGAACCTTCTGAACCAGCTTCACAGGTTAGCAAACAGGTAACAAAGGTAGAAAATTCATCATCAATTTCGGGCTCGGCAGCAAGTACAAGTTCAGATAAAACTCAGACACAGAAAAGTCAGTCATCAAGAACAACTTCAACTCAGCAGTCGGCAAGTTCTGCAACAAATTCAGCCTTAAGTAATATCAGAAATACAACATATTCAACTTCAAGCGGTTCAAATACAAAATCAATTACCGAGGCAAAAACAACAAAAGGGGAAGACGGTACCTTGAGTATGGCTATGAAAGACGGTTCAACAAGAGTTCTTATAACTCCTGTTCCGCCTGTAATCGAACTTAGTGAAGCAGCAGCAGCTAAAATTGACACTACAAAAACTGTAACAATAGAGTTTCAGGTTTTACCTTCTGGAAATGTTCCGCGTGCTCAGGTACAAATATCTCCAGAATCTCTTCTACCTGAGGACGTACGAAACGAAATTTATGACCAGTTGAGTAACTGGCGGTTCGAAGCATCTGCATCCGCAGCTAGAGCTTCCTTCGAATACACTATCGAAAAACGTTAATTCCCCTTTTCAAGTTCTTCTTTACGCAAGGACAGTTATTTTCTCTTTCAATTTTAATACCTGATCAAGAGGTATGCCTATAGCCTGGGCTATTTCGTCTTCTGTAAGTTTATTCAATTTTAAAAGATTTTCTGCATCTTCAAGAGCTTTTTCATCACGACCCATTTCACGTCCTTCTTCTATGAATTCGCGTGTTACTTCTTCTGCGTTAAATTCTGTCAGACTCATGGCTAAAACCTCCTCTTTCTGGAGCTTGAAAAATCCATTCAGCAGTTTTTTCTTTATTGCCCAATCTACAGCTTCTGAAATCGCAGCCTGGGGCGGCAATCCTTTCTGCTTATTATGTTTTATTCTCGCAACGTATTTAACATAATGATACAACGGTTTACAATTTTTTTGAAGTGTTTTGTTGTGGTTTGGATTTATATTAATTAATTCTGCAGTCCATTCAAAATCGCCGTCTTTTTCTTTATTCTCAAAGGCATCTGATAATTTAAGATATTCTCTGTCAGGGGTTTCTTTGTTGCCATTATAAAAGACTATGAATTTGGGATATGGAATTTTAACCAGAGAAGAATGATGTAAGGATTTTCCTGTTTTTGTTATATGTATTTGATATAATTGAGAAAAATACATAAAACCACGCAATGGCATATTCGGATTATATGTTGATTGCTGTTCAAATAAAGTCATTTGTGAATCAACAAGAAAAGAAATATCATTTCGCATTGTAAGATATATGACATTTTCAATTGTGTTAATTTCCAGCTTATCAGGGTCTTTGTAATTTGTCCCCCGAAGCGCATTGTATAGTTCCAGACGCCACTGTTTGCTTTGTGGGTTTTCCCGTCCGAAAATTGCCTTAAACAGACGGTCATATGTTTCGTTTGTGAAACCTGGTGGTGCAATTTTTGTTGACATAGTAACTCCTGATAAAATAAAAAAAAATTCCTACACTATAGTTAACAAAAAAATTTTCATTTTTAGGAAGTAAAATTCAAAAAAAGTTGAAAAATCTTCGTTTTCTGATATACTAGTATACAAGATTTTATTGAGGTTTTTGGGCTTTAGTGATATCATTAATAAAACGATTTATTGGCTTTCTTTAAGGAGATTTTTGCTATGGAAATGACACTTCGATGGTATGGAACCGGCTTTGATTCAGTAACTTTGCAGCAGATCAGGCAGGTGCCGGGGGTTCATGGGGTTATTACAACCTTGTATGATTCGGTTCCGGGTGACGCATGGGAGCTGGCTGCAATTCAAAAAATCAAAAAGGAAGTTGAAGCCGCCGGACTTAAGATTGCCGGTATTGAAAGTGTAAATATTCACGATGACATCAAAATTGGTGGCGGTGACCGCGATAAATACATCGAAAACTATATAAAAACGCTCGAGCGCCTTGGACAGGAAGACATCCATATGGTTTGCTATAACTTTATGCCTGTTTTTGACTGGACACGTAGTGAGCTTGCCCGTGTCTGCGAAGATGGTTCTACTGTTCTTGCTTACAACTCAAAAGCAATTGACGGCGTAAAACCAGAGGACATGTTCAATTCAATCGACAAGGATTCCAATGGCTTTATTCTGCCTGGCTGGGAACCTGAGCGTATGGCACGTGTAAAAGAACTTTTTCAGATGTACAGCGGCATTGATAACGAAAAGCTCTTCAACAATCTTGTATATTTCTTAAAGGCAATTATGCCTGTCTGCGATAAATACAACATCGACATGGCCATTCATCCGGATGATCCTGCCTGGCCTGTATTCGGACTTCCACGCATTATCACCTGCCAGGAAAATGTTGTACGCATGCTCAAGGCTGTGGATAATCCTCACAATGGTTTAACCTTCTGTACAGGCTCTTACGGAACCAACCGCAAGAATGACCTTTGTTCAATGATTAAGGCTGCAAGCGGACGCATTCACTTTGCCCATATCCGTAATCTTAAATTTAATACTGCAATTGATGATCCTGTTCAGGATTTCCAGGAATCTGCACACCTGTCTGCTGCCGGAACCTTTGACATGTTCAAGATTGTAAAAACTCTTTACGAAACAGGCTTTGATGGAATTATCCGTCCAGACCACGGTCGAATGATCTGGGGCGAAAAGGCAATGCCTGGCTATGGACTTTATGACCGGGCTCTTGGTGCGACTTATCTTCAGGGACTTTGGGAAGCCTGCGAAAAGACTATAGATCGAAGCTCTGTAAAATTGTATCGATAAACTATAATTCTGCTGTCAAAAAAATAACTTGCCCATCTATTTTGTATCATTTATAATTGTAGTATTATTTACTAAGGGTTTGCAATTATGAAGATGACGGCCGAATTGTTTGACAGCATTATTAATACTTCTCAAGATTGTGTCTTTTGGAAAGATAAAGACAGACGCTTTGTTGGCGTAAATCAGGCCTTTCTGGATTTTTACAATTTCGATTCAGCAGATGTTCTCATAGGCAAAAATGATGAGGATATGGGCTGGCATTCTGATCCTGAACCTTTTAAACAGGATGAACTTAGGGTATTGTCTGGCAAAAGCACATACAAGGTTCAAGGTAAATGTTTTATTCGTGGTGAAGAGCGGGATATTATTGCATCCAAACGCCCATTATATAAGGGTGATGAGATTGTTGGGCTTGTTGGCAGCTTTGTTGATATTACCGATGTAATCCGCAGAAAAAACAACAGCGATAATCAGGTTTTGTATACAATTGAAGATCTTAGAAAATACAGCTTTTTTGATAAAATAATTGACGAAATAAGTCTTGAAGAAATTCTGGATCCTCTTACAGGAATATTAAACCGTTCCTATTCAATACGATATGTGCGTTCTCTTATTGCAGAAAAAATTCCATTTACTTTTTCTATAATTGATCTTGATAATTTTAAGTTCATAAACGACAGCTATGGTCACAGTGCCGGCGACAAGGTTTTAACAAGTGTTGCCAGGGGACTTGTAGATTTTTCTAAAAATTCTGGACTTGTTGGAAGATTCGGCGGTGATGAATTTTTACTGATTGATCTGGTTAATAATTCTGATGCACAAAAACTTTTCTTTTTTGAAAATCTGTATGGAAATTCAAATGCCTTAAGAAAAGAAGTTTATTTTGAAAACGGAGCTTCTTTTGTTACAGGTACTACAGGTTGTGCATCGTTTCCAAAGGACTCAGATGATTTTGCAGAGCTTTTTGGAATAGTTGATAAGATGCTTTATCTTGGAAAAAATAAAGGCCGCAATTGTTATTCAATTTATGATGAAAAAAGGCATCGGGATATTGAGATTCACAAAATTGCTAAGAACGGCATTTTTACAAACATGCATAAGCTTAAGCTTGATGTAGAAAAAGAACGCGGCTTTGAAAATAAGATTTTAAAAGCAATGCCGCAGATTATTGAAGTGCTTCAGATTCAGGATTTGTATTATGTTAATTCAAAAGGCAAGATGAAGTCTGTGCTCGAAAAAGCCTTTAGTGCAGAAGCTTCGGATATTGCTAATTTAATGGATGAAGACTTGTATGCCGAAAGCACTCTGGATCTTGTTAAAAAACGCTCCCCTATATTTTATAAAAGTCTTACCCAAAACGGCTTTGAAACTGTTTTAATTTCGCGTATTCAAAAGGGCAGTAAGACCAAAGGCTACCTTGTTTGTGCTGTAAAACGCAGCTTAAGAATCTGGCAGGAAAATGAATGCGCAATACTCTTTTATCTTTCTGAACTTTTATCAGAAGAAAAATTTTAATAATTATCTTATATTTGATTTTCCGCAACTAATATGCTAGAATACTAGACAGAGGCAAAATATGAAATTAACCGTTGAAGGAATTAAAAATACAGCTGATTGGGAGGCAAAAGGTTATTCACTCCCAAAATTTGATCGCGCAAAGGTAGAGGCTTTAACAAAGGCCGAGCCGTTTTGGATCCATTTTGGTGCAGGAAACATTTTTCGTGCATTTCAGGCAAATGTAGTGCAGGAGCTCTTGAACCAGGGTGTGCTTGATCGCGGACTTATTGTTGCAGAAGGTTACGACTACGAAATTATCCAAAAGATGTATAAGCCACACGACAATATTGGAGCTTTGGTTACTTTAAAATCAAGCGGTTCTGTAGAAAAAACTGTTGTGGGTTCAATTATGGAAGCGCTTGCTGCCGACAGCAACAACGAAAAGGAATGGATGCGCCTGCTCCAGATTTTCCGTTCACCGTCTCTTCAGATGGTTACTTTTACAATTACCGAAAAAGGTTATCTGCTTAAGAATGCCGCCGGTGTATTTATGCCTGGTGTAGAAGAAGATTTTGCTGCCGGACCTGTTTTGCCAAAGTCTTATATTGGAAAGGTTGTTACCTTGCTGCACGAGCGCTTTGCTAACGGTGAGCTTCCGGTTGCAATGGTGAGCATGGATAACTGCTCGCATAACGGGGATAAGCTTTATGCCGCGGTAAATGAATTTGCTGCTGAATGGGAAAATCGCGGGGTGTGTAAACCGGGCTTCCTTGCTTATGTAAATAATGCTTCTAAGGTTTCGTTCCCTTGGACAATGATTGATAAGATTACTCCGCGGCCTGATGCAAAAATAGAAAAGATTCTTGCTCAAGATGGAATAGAAGAGCTTGAGCCTGTAATTACTTCTAAGAAAACTTATGTAGCTCCTTTTGTAAATGCAGAAGAGTGCCAGTATCTTGTAATTGAAGATTCTTTCCCTAACGGCAGACCTGAGCTCGAAAAAGGAGGACTTTATTTTACAGACCGTGCTACTGTAGATAAGGTGGAAAAAATGAAGGTTTGTACCTGTCTTAATCCGCTTCATACCTTCCTTGCTGTAAGTGGCTGTCTTTTGGGTTATACTCTTATTGCTGACGAAATGAAGGATGAAGATCTGCTTCGTCTTGTTAAAAAGCTTGGTTATGAAGAAGGCCTTCCTGTTGTTGTTGATCCTGGAATTATTAAACCCCGTGACTTTATTGATGAAGTTGTAAATATCCGTATTCCAAATCCATTTATGCCGGATACTCCACAGCGAATTGCCTGCGATACTTCTCAAAAATTGAGCATTCGTTTTGGCGAGACAATTAAGGGTTATCTTGGCCGTTCAGATTTGAATGTTACTGATCTTAAGGTTGTGCCTCTTGTTTTTGCATTATGGCTGCGTTATCTTATGGCTATAGACGATAAAGGAAATGAGTTTGAGCTTAGCCCGGATCCGCTGCTTGATGAGTGCAGAAAGTATGTAGAGGGGCTTAAGATTGGTTCTGCTGCTGATGAAGTTTTTAAGGCATTAAAACCTGTCCTGAGTCGTAAAGATATTTTTGGAGTTGATTTAGTAGAAGCAGGACTTGGTGAAAGAGTTTGCCGTTACTTCTTTGACCTTGTAGATCATCCAGGATGTATTCGTGAAACTTTACATCTTGTTGCAAATAACGCTTTATGGGAAATTAAGACAAGTATATGAAAAATTTTTTAGACCAAAACTTTATCTTACAGAGCGAGTGTGCTCAAGCTTTATATCACAAATATGCAGAAGGAGAGCCGATTTTTGATTTTCATAATCATTTGTCGCCGCAGGAGATTTATGAAAACAAAAGCCTTGGAAACCTTGCAAATGCCTGGCTTGATCACGATCACTACAAATGGCGTGCAATGAGGGCTGCCGGTATTCCGGAAGAACTAATCACAGGTCATATTCGTAAAGACGGTTCTGTAAAATCAGATGAAGAAAGAGGTGGTTCTGCTGCAGTTATAAAAGCAGACTACGAACGTTATCTTGCTTTTGTTCAGACTCTCCAGGGCTGTGTCGGTAATCCGCTTTATCACTGGAGCCATCTTGAGCTGCAGCGTTATTTTGGAATTACTGATCCTGTTACTCCTCAAAATGCGCGTGAAGTCTGGGATAAATGTAATGAACTTCTGGCAAAGCCTGATTTTAGTCCGCGCGGTTTACTCGAAAAAATGAATGTGCGTGAGCTTTGTACAACAGATGATCCTTTAGACAGTCTTGAATGGCATAAAAAAATTGCTGCAGACTGGAAAAACTGTAAGGTTCGTCCGTCCTTCCGTCCTGATCTTGCTTTAAATGCAGAAAATCCTTCTTTTGCTGAATATATAAGTAAGCTTCAGAAAATAGATGGAACTAAGATTATGTCTATTTCCGATATGATTGCAGCTCTTGGCCGCAGAATGGACTTTTTTAAGGAAAACGGCTGTGTTGTAAGCGACCATTCTCTCGAAAATGATTTTTATCTTCCGACAAAATATGACGATGTAAATTATATTTTTGAAAAAGCCTGGATTGGTAAAAAACTCCGTACTGATGAGCTTGCACAGTATAAGGGCTGGGTTTTAACAGAGCTTGGAAAGCTTTATGCTCAGAAAGGTTTTGTAATGCAGATTCATATTGGTGCTTTGCGCGATCAAAATAGTGCAATGTTTGATATTGCAGGTAAAAATATTGGCGAAGACAGCCTTCAGGATTTTAATTATGCTCCTCAGATTGGGGCTGTGCTTAATGCAATTTATTCTGCAGCACCGGGCGCTCGTACAATTTTGTATAACCTTAATCCAAAGGATAACGAAGCGCTTGCAACAATGGCTGCAAACTTCCGTAACTGCCAGTTTGGTCCTGCCTGGTGGTTTAATGATCACAAGGATGGAATTGAAGAGCAGCTGCGGGTTTATGCGCGTACAGCTCCACTTGGTTGTTATGTAGGTATGCTTACCGACAGCCGAAGCTTTCTTTCATACCCGCGACATGAATACTTTCGCCGCATTCTGTGCAATTTTATTGGGAACCTTGTAGAAGCAGGGGAGTTTCCATGGCAGGAAGACTCCCTTGGCAGCCTGGTTCAGAATATCTGCTATCAGAATGCAGTTAAGTTTTTTCTTTAAGCCTTAAATTTTACGGCAGTTCCGTATGCAACAACTTCGGCAGCACCCTGCATTACTGCAGAAGAGCCGTAGCGTACTCCAACTACTGCATCTGCTCCAAGAGCTTCTGCTTCGTCTACCATACGCTTTGTAGCAATCTGGCGTGCTTCGTTGAGCATTTCTGTATAGCCGGCAATTTCTCCACCAACTAAAGTCTTAAGGCTTGCCATAAAATCACGTCCAAAGTTTTTTGACTGAACAATAGTTCCCTTTACTAATCCGAGTGCTTCAAAATTTTTTCCCGGAATTGAATCAATAGATACGAGCATCATATTCCCGCCTCCTTATAAGTTAATATTTAAGGGCTTCGATTTCTTCCCCTTTGTTTATTTCTTTTATACGCATAATCAGTGCAACAATTGTACCGATTAATACGAAACCAGTTACAATAAAAAAGATGAGCATAGGCCAGATAAGACGTCCTACCTCATGGATTGCAAGAACCAACGGTATGAGTCCAAGCAGTACAAGAGAACAGAACACTATTGCCGAAATTATTGCGCCCGTCTTTTTCCTATTGTTTATATCCTTGTTTTTTACGTCCATAAATTCTGCACCTCCTTTTTCGAGATTTTTCATTTCTGAAAGATACTGGACTGGATCAAGGGTATTCAGGTCGGTTATTTCGGAATAGAGTTTTTCGCAGAAGTTTTTCATAAATTCAGCGTTCTTCTGTTCCTGATTAAGCCGTTCAATCTGACGGTTCAGAATCTGCCCAAGGCTTTGATTTCCTTTTTGCAGCAGCCTGATATCTTCAAGCGGAATCGAAAGCTTTCTTAACAGCTTAATTTTCTGCAGTTCGCGGACATCCTTAAGAGTATAATCTCTGTAGCCGTTCTGGGGATTTCTTTCCGGATTAAGCAATCCCTCATCTTCGTAGAACCGGATATTTTTCTTAGTGATTCCGACAATCTCTTCGACCTGGTAAATTTTCATATTGTTTTCTCCAATACTAAATTATATCTCTATAATAAGGGTTCCACCAAGTGGAAGGTCAAGAAAAAAAATAAAAAAAACTGGTAACTTTCGTTACTTTTTTTGAGTAACTAAGGTCACCCCAAAAGTAACCAAGGTCACCGTTGCACCCGCGGGGATTGTGCCGTATATTAAACTCAGCTAGCAAAAAAACTTTTTTAGAGAGGTAGCTTATGCAAAGTATTATTCAAGTCTTGGGTGATAACTTGCCTTGGGTTTGGGTTGCGGTGACCATCATCTGTGTGGTGATTGAATCGCTTACTCTGGCCCTTACTACCATATGGTTTGGAATAAGTGCGTTTGTAATGGTATTCCTTGCATTCACGCCGCTTCCGTTTGTTGCGCAGTTGTTCATCTTTGTTGCACTTGCTATGGCACTGCTTATATTTACACGACCTGTTGTAAAAAAGAAGCTTAGCCAGAAGCAGATTGCTACAAACTATGAACGCGTAATCGGACAGATTGCCGTGGTAACAAAGAAAATTACAGCACTGGACAAAGGGTCTATCAAAATCAATGGTATGGAATGGACTGCAGCCGTAAAAGAAGACATAGTTCTTGAAAAAGGCAGCAAGTGCATTATCGAAGAAATTGCCGGCGTTACGGCGTATGTAAAGGAGATATAATATGATTTGGGTACTTATTGCAATTGGTGTTTTGGTTATGATTCTGATTATTACAAATATCAGAATTGTTCCGCAGTCAGATGCTTATGTAATTGAACGTCTTGGAGGATTCCATAAAACCTGGAATGTTGGTTTGCATGTAAAGATGCCGCTTATTGACCGCATTGCAAAAAAGGTTTCGCTCAAAGAGAAGGTTTTTGACTTCCCGCCACAGCCTGTAATTACAAAAGATAACGTAACAATGATGATTGACACTGTTGTTTACTTTCAGATTACAGATCCAAAGCTGTACACATATGGTGTAGAAAAGCCAATCAACGCTCTGGAAAATCTTAGTGCAACAACTTTGCGTAACATTATTGGTGAACTTGAACTTGATGAGTCTCTTACAAGCCGTGACGTTATCAATACAAAGATGCGCTCAATTTTGGATGAAGCAACAGACCCATGGGGAATTAAGGTAAACCGTGTAGAAGTTAAGAACATTGAACCTCCACAGGCAATCCGCGAAGCCATGGAAAAGCAGATGAAGGCAGAACGCGAACGCCGTGAACAGATTCTTATTGCAGAAGGTCACAAGCAGTCTGCAATCCTGGAAGCAGAAGGACAGAAGCAGGCAATGATTCTTCAGGCCGAAGCTCAGAAGGAATCTGCAATCCAGAAGGCAAAGGGTGAAGCCGAAGCTATCCGCGAGGTTCAGCAGGCTAAGGCAGAAGGTCTTAAGATGCTCAAGGATGCCGGAATGGACAATGCCGTTCTTAAGCTCCGCAGCCTCGAAGCCTTTGAAAAAGCAGCTGATGGTCAGGCAACAAAGATTATTGTTCCGTCTGATTTACAGAGTCTTGCAGGGGTTGTAACAAGCGTTGCAGAGATTGCAAAGAAGTAGGTGAAATAATGAAAAAGAGTCTGTTAGTTTTATTGCTTTTATTGCCGATTCTTTTTGGGGTCTCTGCTTGTAAAGGCGACCAGACAGAAGAAGTTACTCCAAAAGATTTGTATTACGATATTGAACGTATGCAGATTGATATGAGGACATCTGTGTTTAAGGACCTTTATGACCCCGAGCCGTTTGACCAGCTTAAAGAAGAAGTAATGGAAGGTAAAATTAACAGACTTGAATGCATTTTCAGACTCCGGGATATATTAAAAGAATTCAAATGTGTTCATCTTTCTTTAATCCCGGTGGATTATAATGATTTATACGGAAAAATAATTCCTTTTCATTTTTACTGCTTTGGCAAGGACTATCATGTTTATTATACCCTGCCCAAAAATAAAAAATATCTTGGCTGGAAGCTTGTAGAAATTGGCGGAGTAAACATAGAGCAGGTCAACAAAATACTTTCTGCAGATTCTGTTCATCCATATGAGACGGACATGGGTGCAAAATATTACATGGAATCAAATGGCATAAGCTATTTTGCTCTGGAGACAGCAGGACTTGTTCAAAAGAAAAACCGGGTTAATCTTACTCTGGAAAATCAGGAAGGCAAAATGGTAAATGTTGTGTGCAGGCCTTTTACCCCGACAAGTAATACCTTGTGGTACCATGTAGTTCCTGAAAAGTGGAATGAATTCCTGCACCACAATGATAAGAGAACTCCTTTTACAATAGAAACAGACCCGGATAAAAAAACTGTTTACATGCAGTATAATTCCTGCAAGGACGATGCAGATTATTCTTTAAAAGACTGGATTTCTGACCTGCTGACCCAGCTTAAAACCGGAAACTACGATACTGTAGTTTTTGATTTGCGTTACAACCCGGGCGGCGCAGTTTCAGCACAAACAGATCTTAATTATCTGCTTTACAAAAATAAGGAAGAACTGGACAAATATAATCTTGCAGTTGTTGCAACCGGAAGAACCTATTCCTGTGCCTGCATGTTTATAAATGATTTTTTAAGAAACTATCCCAAGGTTAAGCTTTTTGGTGAAGAAACAGGGCAGGCTGTATTAAATTACACCTGGGTTTCTCCAAATAATCATCTTAAAAAGCTTAATTGTTATTTTACTTATCCAACCATTCTTGATGATGTTCCGGATCTTTACAAGAGGGCTCAGGAAGTAACACATACAGATGTACATTGTGGAACCTTCCCCGATGTACCCGCTTATGAATCGTATGAAGAATGGCTCCGCGGCGAAGACGGGATTTACAATAAGATTTATGAGTATTTCAATTAAACGTTGTCATTGCTCCTCGCAATGACAGGGGAGTTATGATATAATAGAACTATGAATTATAAGAATCTTTTGGACAAGCCGTTCCGTCTCATGTCCATTGTGGGGATTATTTATATTGTCCTCATGCTGCTGCTGAATTTTCTTACAGATTTTTCTTATGAGCTGAGCATAATGCCTTATTCAAAAATTGTTTCTTATTCTGCATATGGTGTAGGGCTGGTGCTCTGCGTGCTTACACTCTTTTTTTATAATAAACATATCCTTTATTACGCAGCCCTCGAACTCCTGATTTTCTCAAATCTATATACCGGACGTATCTACACGTCACTGTTCTTAACTTCAATACTGTTTATTCTTATGCTGCTGGAAAATCGTCTGGTTGCAAAGCGTCGCCTCATAGTTTACATTGTGCTCGAGGTTGCCAAAATTGCTCTTGTTGTTCCTTACGGCGTAAAAACCTTTTTTGAATATGCTGGAATTGTGCTTTTTTCACTTTGTACAATCGGCTGCATAAATCTTTTGTTCCGACATGCCTATGACAAAAAGGATGCCGGTAAGATTTCTCTGGATGATTATAAGTTTACCGAACGTCAGAAGGATTGCATCAGAGAAACAGTTTTGAATAATACAACAATTAAGGCACTGGCCATTACTCACAAGGTAAGCGAAAGTGCAATAAAAAAAGATTTATCACATATCTATTCGGTGCTTGGAATTACAGGTAAGGCAGATCTTAAAGCTTTGTTTATTGGAAGTGATCTGGAAAACTTATCGTCGTTTTAAATTGCTGATTATAATTCCTGTAAGAACCAGAACAATTCCGATTATTACCCTTACAGAAAGTTTTTCTCCAAACCAGAGGATTCCGTTTAAACCTGCAACAACGGGTTCTATTGATGCGATGATTGACGCCTGTCCATTTTCTACTGATTTTAGACCCAGCGTATAAGTAATGTATGGAATTACTGTAGATACAAGTACGAATAAAAGGACCAGCAGGATGGAAAAAGGAGAGGCGGTAACTGTGGATGCAATGTTAACTGGTTTTACAAAAAAGACGGTTGTGAATGCTGCAAACAAAAATGTGTAAAAGCTTATAGTGTAGGATTCGTAACCGCGGTCAATTGCAAAGCGTCCAAAAATAGAGTAGAGTGCATAGCCAAGTCCAGCTCCAAGCCCAATCAAAAAAGTTGGAAGTGTAAGCCTTTGGGTGCTGCTAAAAACTCCGGTTACAAAAATTAATCCTGTAAAAGAAAGGACAAGTGCTATGAGTTTTTGAACTGTAATTTTTTCTTTAAAGCAGATTGCAGAAATTATCATCACAAAAGCAGGCGCTGTATATAAAAGAATTGCAGCTACAGATAGCGTTGTAATTGTAATTGCTTTAAAATAGCAGAGGTTAAAGAAGACAATACTCAAAAGCCCGGTTCCAAGAAAACACCACAGATCCCGGAGTTTTATTTTAAAAAGATTCTTGTCTTTTGTAAGCAGCAGAATTGCCAGAAACAGAGTTGTAAAAACTGCGCGCAAAAAGACTATGTCCCAGGAAGATAGCTTCATTGCGTTGAGTGGACGCACAAAGAGTCCCATACAACCCCATAGAATTCCTGCCAGAAGTATAAGAAATTTTGACCCAATACCTGATTTTTTTTTGTTTTCCATAAATCTTAAAAATTGTTTTTTTATTATAGTATAAATATTTTGTACTTTACAATCTGTCTTTTGTATTTTAATCTGATTATATGAAAAAGATTTTCTTTTTATGCATTTTTATGGTTTTGACTCTGACTGCTTTTGCGCAAAATGCGGCGACTGCAGAAGATTATGCCCTTACATATTTTAAGCATATTAATCAAACTCAAACCAAACTTACATATATGAATAAAAAGAATACACTCGCAAAGGTCGGAACCGAAACTATAAAAGGTGATATTTCGGGAACGCTTTTTTATGATGTAAAAATCAAAGGCGCAGGAGCAGTTGTTACCTTGCGTTATACAAATTATTGCGATGAAGAAGGCTGGATCTTTGATGGCGAAATTATTACTCATTCAACTATGGTTCAAAATGGAAATTTTGGGGGAGTTGTTAAAGTGAGTGGAGTTGCTCCGGGAGAAGTTCGTTATGATAATGTTCGGCTTATAAAAGGCAACCCCGGTGACGGAAATTATATTGTAACTATTTCTGGAAAAACTGCCGAAGAGGTATCATACAAGATTTATTTAAAATCAAAAGAATAAAAGAGGATTATATGAAAATTGTTGTTTTAGCCGGTGGTATTAGCCCTGAGCGTGATGTTTCGCTTTGTTCTGCAAGTCTTATTGCAAATGCTCTTCTTAAAAAAGGACATAAGGTTGCCTTTGTTGATGTATATGTAGGGATTCCGGAAGGAACTTCTTTAGAAAGTCTTTTTGTTACAAAAGAATCCGGAAAAACTTTTTCGTAT
>JAILBH010000151.1 GCA_024681195.1 Treponema sp. | reverse complement strand
CAGATCTCCCTTTTCGCGGATAATCTGGCTGGCCATCTGATCTGCCCAATGACAGAGCAATGGATCTCTCTTTTCGTTATTGTTTTCGTTACTCATAAAGGGTATTATAGTGATTTTCTTCCATAAATTCAAATGAAGTGAAAGAACTAAACGGATGTAATTACAAGGCACTTCAGCGTGTAGCGGGCGAGCCCGCGGTTTTGCAAACCCGTACTCGACTGGAAGCATATAATTTCTAATGAATGCCTTATTTTTTTTATTATCCCGCAAGATTCTGAACTGCGTGTCCGTCAAAGTTGTGGTAGGCGTAGCTGTACAAGATTTCGGCAACATCGTTCAAAGGCTTTCTGGTTTTAAGGCCCATGCTGTAGGCAAAATTGCAGGCGGCTTTTGTAGATTCAGGATGCCAGAACTTAGCATTTTCAAGATTGATGTATGAAAGTTTTTCTGCACCTGCAAGTGATTTAATCTGAGCATTCATAGCTGCTATATTCTTATCATTAGCAGGATTATCAACAGAAACAAGAGCAATTCTGCAGTTTTTGCTGCAGCTTCTTACAGTCTGAATTAAAGCTGTGTAATAAGACTCAAAGGCAGAAGGATTCATTGCTGCAAGCTGTACATCATTTTCTCCAAGATGGATGATAAGTCCTTCAGGTGCCAATGGAGCAATCATTTTTTCAAAATATGCTTTTGCAGTTGCAGCAGACAGACCGGCATCACTTTTGTTGTAAAGCTCAAAATTAAAGTTGTATTCACCTGCAAGCTGTGCCACAGGAATTGCCTGGTCAATTGCGCCACCCATAAGAATAACGCCATTTTTCTTTTCTGCAGCAGCAGAAGTTTTGTTGATTACCTCATCCAAAGAATATGTGTAGTTGTACATAGTTTCATTTCCTCCTTCATTTTTATTTATTTCTGCAACCGGAACCATTTTTCCGGCCTTAATTTTTTCTGCTTTTTTATCCAGGCTTCTATTCCTGAAATATACAAACATGTTAGTCATAACTATCGCAAGATTCAAAAAGTAAACAGCAAGCACATAATTAAACTGACTGTTCATAATCTTTGCGGTAATTCCTGCCAGATATCCTGTAATAATCAGAATAATAAATGGCAGACTCATTCCTTTTGCTGTTCTGGCACGATAAGCCTTGCTTACATTAAGCGGCCACGAAAAACCAAAACATACAAGCATTAACGCTTCAAAAAGATGTGCGTAATTCATCTTTAACACCTCACTTAACTTTGTAAGTGCATCATAACACGATAAATAAAATCCGCAATTTTTTGAAAGATAAGAAAGAGTTTTAAAAATAAAAAATAATTTTTACGTGCAGATTTTTTTCTTTACTTTCAAAAGGGGTATTTTTTTTCAAAAATGATATATAATATTTCTATTAATATGAAAAAAAATATCAGTAATCTGAATGTAATACGCAAGGGCATTCAACGAACTCAGCTTATTCTCATCCTTCTTGTTACAATTTTTTTGAGTACAGGCGGGCTGTTTATAAATCTCAAAACCAACGAAAAAGAATTTAATGAAAATCTTCTTAACACTTCAGAGCTCATAACAAGACTTTACAGTTTTACAAGCGGCTATTCACAACAGCAGCTTCGCGACTATATGGATGACATTGTAGAAAATCTTTCGGGTGTAGATATTGTTTCTATAGTAGACACAAACGGGACAAGAATTTATCACACTCATCACGAACTCATAAATACAAAATACGACGGAACAATCCCGGATTTTTCAAAGCATCAGTCAGGCTATTACACCGAAGATGATAAAGGTCCTTCCGGTCCACAGCGCCGCACCTACTCTGCCGTTTATGATGAAACTGGGGATTACAGCGGCTTCATAATGACAATCAGACTCAATTCTTCCATGGCTCAGGTTACATTAAAAACTGTTGCGCTCTTTCTGTCGGTTACGCTTGTTGCAATAATTCTTGAGCTTACTGCTTCTGGTGTACTTTTCAAAAAAATTAAAAAAGAGTTTCTTTCTTTTACAGAAGATTTTGAAGGAACAAAGATTCTTGTTGATTCCATGCGGGCTAATAATCACGACTTTACAAACAAGCTGCATGTTATTCTGGGGCTCATTCAGATTGGAGAATCGGAAAAGGCCGTTGAATATATTCAAAACATTTCGTTTATTCAAAAAGAAACAATAAGCCGTGTAATGAACTCAATTGAAAACCCGTCATTTGCGGCACTGATTGTGGGAAAGATTGCCCGTGCCTGTGAATGCGATGTCCGTTTTATATTGCAGGATGGATTTTGTTTTAAGTCCGACGATATTGATATTCCATCCGAGGCGCTTGTTACAATCACAGGAAATCTTATTGATAACGCTCTTGATGAAATGAACAGAACGCAGAAAAACTATGCTGCTGTAAAGGAGCTTACTCTTGGAGTTTTTACCAGACCCGGAAACCTTTTGATTACCGTCAAGGATACAGGAAACGGAATTGCGCCGGAAATTCAGGATAAAATTTTTGAACAGGGATTTTCTACAAAGGGAGACGGAAGAGGAATCGGGCTTTTCCACACAATGCAGCTTGTACAAAGTATGGGCGGAAAACTTACGTTTGAAACAGAAGAAGGACGCGGCACCTGCTTTATGGTAGAAATCAGGAGGCAGCAATGAATTACAAAGTTCTGATAGTTGAAGATGATCCGATGGTTGCAATGATAAACAGCCAGTTCATAAAAAAAGTTGACGGTTTTGAAGTTGCGGGTATGTGCAGGAACGGCCTTGAGGCACTGGATTTTCTTGGCGAAAACGACGTAGATCTTATTCTGCTTGATGTTTACATGCCGGTGATGAACGGAACCGATACTCTCAAAAAAATCAGAACCATGAAAAAAACTGCCGAAGTAATCATGGTTACCGCCGCAAACGACAGTGCTACTATTGAAGAGACAATGCATCTTGGAGTGCACGATTATTTAATCAAGCCGTTTACATTTGAACGCTTTTGTTCATCTTTGGAAAAGTTTAAGGCAAAAAAACAGCTGCTGGAAGAAAATTCTGTAATGGACCAGAGCTGTGTTGATAATCTGATTGCGCAGAATAATACTGCGGTGGCTGCTTCCTCATCTGACGAACCGCTTCCAAAAGGTATTCAGAAAAAAACACTTTGCAGGATCACAGAATATTTTGAAACCAATTCCGGCTGGAACAGTACAGATATGATTTCTGAAGCCCTTGGCATTTCTATTGTTACAGTCAGAACCTATATGAATTATCTGGTAAAAACCGGAATAATAAAAGAAGACATAAACTACGGTACCGGTGGCCGTCCGAGCATGTTGTATAAGAAAGTCAGTTCCTGACAAGTTCATAAAATAACGAAAACTAAAGAGATTTGTTCATTTTTCCCGCAATTTCCATGCTATAATTTTTTATATGAAAGATTACATTAACTGGGCAATTCTTGCACCCGGCAGGATTGCGGTAAAAATGGCAGAGGCTATGAATGGCGAGGCAGCTGGCGGCAAGGTTCGTCTTTATGCGGTTGGCTCGAGGAACTTAGAACGTGCAAAGGAATTTGCAGATAAGTGGAATTTCGGAAAGGCTTATGGCAGCTACGAAGAACTGCTTGCCGACCCGGAGGTTGATGCGGTTTATGTTGCAAATCCTCATGCATTCCATATGGACAGTGTACTGGCTGCCCTGAATGCGGGAAAGCATGTGCTTTGTGAAAAACCTGCGGGTTGTTCGAAAGACCAGCTTGACGCAATGATTGCACTTGCGCGCGCCAAAAATCTTTTTTTTATGGAAGCAATGTGGACTGCATTTAATCCAACGCTTGCAGAAGTACGCCGCGTAATTGCAGATGGTGTGATTGGCAGCATAAAAAACATTGATTCACGCTTTTGTAACCGTAACCCATATGACCCGAATGACAAAAACGACAGAAACTATGCACCCGAGCTTGCGGGTGGTGCTTTGCTTGATCTTGGCATTTACAATATTTATTTTGCAATGATGATTGCAGGCTTTTCTCCGGTTGCGTCTACAAGCTCTATTGTGCGCATGCTCAAAGGAGTGGACGCATGGAACAGTGTAAACCTTGCTTTTGAAAACGGAATTGTTACGAGTTTCCAGGATGCAATGGACCTGCCAAGTGCGGGCGGACCTACTCACGATGCCGTAATCTTTGGCGAAAAAGGCTATATCACTGTAGAAAACTTTTTTTGTACCCAAAAGGCCGATGTTTATGTTTATAAAAACATCTGGGGCAACGAGGCAGACTTAGTAAACAAGATCCGCTGTCCGTTCAAAACAAACGGATATGAATACGAGCTTATTCACGCAACAGAATGTATTCTTGCCGGTAAGACAGAATCAGATGTTCACACCTTCAAAAAATCAGAAGATTTGTGCGACGTAATGGACGGCCTCCGCGCCGACTGGAACATGAAATATCCTTGGGAAAAATAAACTCTGGAGGAACCGTAAATGGAATACACCGCAAACTCAGATAAAATTACCCGCGACTATTTTGACTCGCTTTTGCTGGAGACCCGTTATGTTGATTCTGTGCTGCCATCTACAAAGCTTGAGCTTTACGGCCGTACCTTTGATACACCGATTATGACCGCGGCCCTTTCTCATCTGCACAATACCGCTCCAAACGGAATGGTAGTTTATGCTCAGGCAGCAGCTAAAGCAAATGCAGTTCACTGGGTTGGAATGGGAGAAGATAAGGAACTGGAAGACATTGTTGCAACAGGCGCCTCTACAATAAAAATAATCAAACCGCACGAAGACAACAAAGAAGTTTTCTGTAAAATTGAACATGCAGTTGGAACCGGTTGTTTTGCAGTCGGCATGGATATTGACCATGCGTTTAATGCAAGCGGCGGTTATGATAAAGTTTTTGATCTTCCTATGAAAGCCAAGACAACCCAGGAGCTTCGCGACTTTGTGCAGGCAGCAAAAGTTCCTTTTATTGCAAAAGGAGTTTTGAGCGCACAGGACGCCGAACGCTGTCTCAAAGCCGGCTGCAAGGGAATTATTGTTTCTCATCATCACGGAATTATGAGTTATGCTGTTCCGCCGCTTATGATTTTGCCGGAAATTTTGCAGGTTGTCGGTAAAGAAATTCCTGTTTTTGTAGACTGCGGAATTGAAAGCGGAATGGACGTCTACAAATGTCTTGCTCTTGGTGCAACCGCCGTTGGAGTTGGCCGCCATCTTATGCCTTTACTCAAAGAGGGTGCTGACGCCACTTCAGACCGCATGAAGGCTATGACCGCAGAGCTCGCAGGTGTTATGGCAAGGACCGGGGTTTGCGACCTGGCCCACTTTGATAAATCGGTAATTCATAAAAGGTGTTTTTAATGTATTTAGGAGTATCTTCTTCCCTCGCCCACACTTCCCCTGAGGACTGGGCCAAAAAGCACACAGAACTCGGCCTTAAAAGCGTTGTATTCCCTGTAGACTGCAACGCCGGCGAAGAAAAAATAATGGCGTACAAAAAAGCCGCTGACGACGCAGGGCTTGTAATTGCAGAGGTTGGAGTGTGGAGAAACACTCTTGCTGCCGACTCCGCAGAACGAACTAAATGGATTGACTATGCCGTAGAACAGCTTAAAATGGCAGACCGGATTGGAGCGCGCTGCTGTGTAAATGTTGTTGGAACTCCTTATGGCCCGCGCTGGGATGGCGGCTATCGCGAAAACTTTAGTGCACAAGCCTGGGATATGGCCGTAAAAATGATTCAGGAAATTATAGACCGTGCTGAGCCAACCAATACAAAATTCAGTATAGAGTCCATGCCTTGGATGATACCGAGCAGCCCGGATGAATACCTGCGCCTTATGAAGGATGTAAACCGCCCGCAGTTTGGTGCACATCTTGATGTTGTAAATATGATTACTAGTCCTGACCGCTACTTTTTTAATGACCGCTTTTTGGATGAATGCTTTGAAAAACTCGGGGAGCAGATTTGCAGCTGCCACCTTAAGGATATCCGCCTTAAAGAAGAGTACACTTTTCAGTTACAGGAGTGTGCGTGCGGACAGGGCTCCCTTGATATTCCACGCTACATCCGTCTTGCCAGCAGCATCCGCGAAGACATGCCAATGATTATTGAGCATCTTACTACGGATGAAGAGTATATTGAAAGTGTAAAATGGGTTACTACTCTACAGGGTAGCAGTCATAACCGGAACTTCTGAGCTTGTCGGCAGTAGTATTTGTACCATCATCCTTTACAAGAACAATAAAATAAGTTGTCCCGCTTGCGCGAACCTCACTGGTTACGTAGGCGTCAAAACCTTTTTTCTTAACTTCTTCGCAAAGGAGTTTGGCGTTGGATTCAGTTTTGAAAAGTCCCAGCTGCCACTTTGTATTTTTGGTAGCAGGAACCGGAGCCACGCTTTCGCTGGTAACAGTGCTTACATCAGAGAAGGTTCCTGTTCCCTGCTCTGCAACACCGCTTTTTGGAACAAAGAACCAGAAAGGTGTCGGAAGCAGCTGAACATCACCCTTAACAATTGCAGCTTCGGTAGACGAAGGATAATTTTTGGTAATCTGATTAGACCAGGATTTATCGCCTGTTACATACCATAAGGTAAGCAGAATTACCGGATGAACAGACTTCATTGAATCTACCTTAAGATAAGCCTTGAGCAGTTCAAGCGGTTCATTCAAATCATTTACGGTTTCAGCACGGCAGAGCGCACTCCACTGCGCATATAATTTTACATAAGAAAGAATTACGGCATTTTTAGAATTACGTACCGAAGAATTAAGATAACTGTCAGCAGTTGCATAATCACCGGAACAAAGGGCGCAGCGTACGGCATCAAGAACAAGCTGTTCATTGGTCTTTTTTGGCATGCCTTCTGCATCACCGGCGGCTATTCCTGCTGCTATAGCGTAGTTTTTCTGTGCTTCGGGATAAAGCGACATCTGTTCCTGAAGGGATGCAAGAAAAACATAGGCAGCCCGTTTTTCGGCGGGAACAGTAAGATTTTTGATTTGAGTACTTACATACGAAATTGATTCGTCAACATTTGTTTTTTTAGCGGCTTCGGATGCAATATCCTTTGCTTTTGGTTCTGCAAAGGCCAATGCTGCAACTGAAAAAATAATTAATCTGGAAAAAAGTCGTCTATTCATGAATTCTATCTTCTATGTTCACTTTATCGGTCGGTTTTGGCTGTGACTCAATAGAAGATTGTTCGGATTTTTCAGAAGGTTTAGGTTCTTTTTTCTTAAACTTTTCTTCCTGCTTTTGAACTTTTTTATCAAGCTTTGCCTGCTTTTTCTGATCCTTAAGACCAAGCTTTCGAGCATCGGCAACTTCGCTTTCGTGGGAAGAACGGATAAGCTTTGCAACAAGATAGCACAAGAGAGAAAAAATAATTCCTGCAGCAAATGCAATGAATACGATTACGGTAACAGACAAGTCTGTATAAGTTTTGAAAAACCAGAAGGTACAGATATTGCTCAGGTTTTTTCCTACAAAAAAGGCAAGGAAGATGAATATCAATAAAATTAAGATTAGTGCTAATACCATAAATACCTCCAGTTATAAGTACGCGATAGCGTACGACCAATCTACAACACTTCGCCTTTGAACGTATTACCATTCAACGAAACTATTTTAACATTTACAAACGAGCCTATCAACTTGCGGTCGGCTTTAAAGGCAACTTTTTCGTGCTGCTCTGTCTGGCCTAAAAGTTCAGTGGTGTCATCGCGGCTTACACCTTCTGCAAGAACAAGTGCTGTGCCACCAACACGTTCCCTCATTCGTTCCTGTGTGTGCTGGAGCTGAAGGTCTATTACCCGCTGCAGGCGTTCCTTACGAACCTCTTCGGGGATCTGTTCCATCTTTGCAGCAGGAGTTCCTTCGCGAGGGTTATAAAAATACATCATTGCGCTTTCGTATTTAACAGTGCGCATAAGGTCTAAGGTATCTTCAACATCTTCTTCTGTTTCACCGGGGAAGCCCATCATGATATCTGTGGTAAGAGAAACCTCGGGAATCTTTGCCTTGATTTTTGCAACAAGCTCCAGATACTGCTCTCGTGTGTAGCGGCGGTTCATAGCCTTGAGTACAGCAGTAGAGCCGTTCTGAACAGGAAGATGAATGTGACGGCAGATAACCGGCTCCGAAGCAATTACATCAATAACATCATCGGTAAAATCCTTTGGATGCGAAGACATAAAGCGTACCCAGCGGATTGTAGATTCTGTTTTACGGAGGTGGTCGGCAATAATACGCAGCAACCCCGCAAAGTTTACAGTGGAACCGTCGAGTCCCGCACCCTGATAGCTGTTTACATTCTGACCAATAAGAGTGATTTCGCGAACCTTGTGCTTTTTAAGAATATCAAGTTCTGCAAGGATCTGTTCAACAGGACGACTGATTTCACGACCACGAACATACGGAACAATACAATAGGTACAAAAATTATTGCAGCCATGCATGATTGGAACAAAAGTAGAAAATGCTCCCGGCTCTGCAGAAACAGCAGCAAACTGGTAGGCGCCAGAATCATCAGGTACAGAAGCAACAAGACCATCGTCTCCAACACGTCCCTCTTCTACTGCGTCGATTATTTTTCCAAAATGATGCTTGGCATAAGTTCCAACAACAAAATCAACAAAAGGCCAGCGCTCCCTGAAGGTTGGCAAAAGACGTTCTGCCATACAGCCGGTAACAACAACAGTAAGAGGCTTAGCACCATCCTTTACATGTTCAACTGCTTCATCCAAAAGCTTTGTTTTAGCACCGGTCTTTTTTTCGCGTACAGCCTTGAGTCCGTTTATCCATCCAAGACGACCTTCAATTCTTTCTTCGGCCGACTTTCTGATAGAACAGGTATTCACAATAATCAT